>JBOHZI010000006.1:0-20843 GCA_050738295.1 Gammaproteobacteria bacterium | reverse complement strand
TCCCTGCTCGGCGAGAGCGAAGTCGTGGTCGTGGATGAAGCACATGCGCTGCCCGATACGGCGCGCATGGTGTGGGGCGAGAGCGTCTCCTTCAAACAACTGGATAGTCTGGTCGTGGCGGCCGACAAGGCGCTGGCCGGGCACAGCGTGGCGGCGCGTGCGTTACGGATGGCGCTGACTGAATCCGTACCACTTGGCCCGGGCAATTACCCTCGGGAGACGCTGGATGCGGCCTTCGCGGCACGGTTGAGCGCCATCGAAGAGGCGCTGTCCGAACTGGAGCAGGAACTTGCTTTGCTGGATCGCAAGGACGACGAGGTACTGCGCCGGTTGCGGGCCATGCAGACGGGGCTCGTGGCCTGGATGAGAGGCAATGGCGAGGACGAACAGGGCGCGCCGGTGTCCTGCGCCGTGGAAATCGGCGAAGCGGGTGCGGTGAATCTAAACCTGCGCCTGCTCGAAACGAGCGACACGTTTGCCGGCTGGATCCAAGAGAGCACGGCGAGCTGGATATTCAGCTCCGCGACGCTGGCGGTGGGTGACGATTTCTCCGCTTTTGCTCACGACCTGGGGCTGGAAGCACCCCATACGCTCAAGGTCGGCAGTTCGTTCGATTATGAGCGTCAGGCCCGACTTTATCTGCCGCCAGCGCTGCCGGATGTCGATGCGCCAGGCTACCTTCAAGCCCTGCTGCGCGCGGCCGAACCCTTGCTTGCGACCTCGGGTGGTGGTGCGTTCTTCCTGTTCACCAGTCGCCGCGCGCTGCGTCAGGCCGCCGGGTTGATCCGTGACTGGGGCTGGCCCTATGAACTTTTCGTGCAAGGCGAGGGTGCTCGGGCGCGGCAGCTGGAAGCTTTCCGGGCATCGCAGAATGGCGTGTTGCTCGGCACCAAAAGCTTCTGGGAAGGGGTCGATGTCAAGGGCAATGCGCTGGTGCTGGTGGTGATCGACCGGCTGCCGTTTGCCTCACCGGGCGAACCGTTGCTCGAAGCTCGTATCAAGCGTTGCCGCGCCATGGGCGGCAATGCGTTTCGCGACATTCAGTTGCCGGCTGCCGTGATGGCACTAAAACAGGGCGCAGGCCGGCTGATTCGCGACGGCAGTGATTACGGCGTGCTGATGATCGGCGATTCGCGTTTGCAGGTACGCCACTATCGGAAACAGTTTCTTCAAAGCCTGCCGCCCATGCCGATTGTGCGTGACCAGGACGCAGCAACCGAATTTCTCTCCCGCCATGCCGGGTTTGTCGAATGCGCTTGATTGCACTCGCCACGGCCGTCGCAGAACCCGGTTTGTGCTTGCGCGACGGGGCGCAGGTTGTCGGTACATGGTGCGGTCCTCCACGCTGCGGGCCTGAGTTGATATTGGAGGCCGTGAAGGATTTACTGGCCGGGGCCGGGCTGGATTTTCAAGCACTGGATGGGGTCGCCTGCGGTCGTGGACCCGGCGCCTTCACCGGTGTGCGTCTGGGCGTGGCGCTGGCGCAAGGCCTGAGTCTGGGTACCGGATTGCCGCTGGTGTCCGTCTCGGATCTGGCGGCACTGGCCTGGGTCGCGTATTGCCATCACGGATGGCCGCGCGTGGTGGCCTGCCTGGACGCCCGCCAGGGCGAGGTGTACTGGGGCGCCTATGTCTGCACGTCCACGGGCATCGAGACGGTGGGTGAGGAGCGCATTGCGATGCCGCAGGCGGTGAGTCCGCCCTCTGGCGACTGGGCTTGGGCCGGCAACGGCGTACCTTTGGTTGCCTCCGAGGTATCCACGCAGGCCCTCGATACGGCACTGATTCCCAATGCCGAAGCCGTGGCTGAACTGGGAATGCAGGCGCTGATCCGCGGTGAAACGACTCCGCCGGCAGAGGCCATGCCGCATTACCTGCGCGAGCGGGTGGCCAGACCTTCGCCGCGTTACCAGCGCCGCCGCACTACACTAGTAAGAGAGTAAGTCTGGTGGAAATAGTGAATTGAATGCCAACCCTGAAAATCTGATCTGGATCGATCTGGAAATGACCGGCCTGGATCCGGTCAACGATCGCATTATCGAGATCGCTACCCTGGTGACGGATAAGGAGCTGAATGTGCTCGCCACCGGGCCGGAGCTCGCCATCCATCAGGATGAAAGCCTACTCTTCGGCATGGACGAGTGGAACGTGGAGCACCACACGAGTTCCGGTCTGTGTGATCGCGTGTTAGCCAGCACGGTCAACGAACGCGAAGCGGAACAGGCCACGCTGGCTTTTTTGCGAGACTACGTGCCGACGAATGCCTCACCGATGTGTGGCAACACCGTGTGCCAGGATCGGCGCTTTCTCGCGCGTTACATGCCCGAGCTCGAAGCCTTTTTCCACTATCGGCATATCGATGTCAGCACCTTCAAGGAACTGTCCAGGCGTTGGGCGCCCTCCGTGCTCGACGGGTTGCAGAAACAGAGTGCGCATCGTGCACTGGCCGACATCGAGGAATCGGTGGCCGAACTACGCCATTACCGTGCGCATTTGTTCCGGCCGGAATATGGTGGTGGTTGAGGTGGCGCTGCCCAGAGAGTGACTGCAACGGTAGAAGCGAGTTTGCTCACGATTTCCGGTTTTGCTTCGATTACACCTCGGAGCCGGGTTTTACCGGCAAGCCGGCCTGGGCCCACGCCAGCGTGCCGCCCTGAACAACGGTGGCCTGCGGGAATCGATCGAATACGCCTTCCGCGGCCTCGGTGGCACGTCGCCCGGTGTGGCAAATGAAATAGATCGGCGCATCCGAACCGTGCCCAGCATCGGTAAGGCATTGTGCAAGCGCATCCGGCGTGCATTCATCGAGCGGGAGCAGGAGAGCACCTTCGGCGTGCAGGGCACGATATTCCTCGGCTGTACGCACATCAATCAGTGCACAGTGCTCACCGGCCGTGATACGTTGATGCAATTCCTGGGCGTGAATTTGGGCAGGCTGGCTCATGGCGTCGTGTAATCTCTGGAGGTGTAGCCCATGACGATAACAAAACAGGCCGAGCGCGGACAAGATCCACGACCGTTGCGGGCGCCTACTGCAGCGGGAATCGCTGCGGCGCGCAGCCGACTGGTGGGCGATATCCGTAGAACACCGGTGCTGGCGCCGGAGGCGCTGGCCGATGAGCTGGGTTCCCGCGTGGTGCTGAAATGCGAGCAGTTTCAGATGACGGGCGCCTTCAAGGCGCGGGGCGCGCTGAATGCGATGCGTTCGCTCACGCCGCCACAGCTCGAACTGGGTGTCACGACGCATTCCTCGGGCAATCACGGTCAGGCGCTGGCCTGGGCGGCCCGGTTGGTGGGCGCGCAAGCCCGCATAGTGGTGCCGGCTTCGGCGGTGGCCACCAAGCGTGCAGCGATTCAGTCCTGGGGCGCCGAAATCGTCGATTGCGGGCCGACGCAGGAAGAACGCGAAACGCGTCTGGCGGAGGTGGTTGCCGAGACCGGCGCGTTAATCGTCCATCCCTACGACGACGGGCGCGTGATCGCGGGCCAGGCGACGGCGACGATCGAGTTGCTGGAGGCCGAACCGCGTCTGACTCGTCTGATAGTGCCGGTGGGCGGCGGCGGACTGGCTTCGGGTGCGGTACTCGGTGCGCATTGGATGGAGCGCGAGATCGAGATCATCGGTGTCGAACCGACGGGTGCCGACGACACCCGGCGCTCGCTCGCGGCCGGTCAGCGGGAACCGTTGAAGCGCGTCGATACGCTGGCCGATGGACTGCGAGCCACGGTGGGCGAGGTGACCTTTCCGATTTTGCAGTCGGGTTTGAGTGATCTGGTCACGGTCAGCGATGAGGCCATGCTGGAGGCGATGCGCTGGCTGGCTGAAACGGCAAAGCTGGTGGTTGAACCGTCCGCGGCTACGGTGATAGCGGCTCTGATGACGGGCGCCGTGCCCTGCGATGGCCTGACCGGCGCGATAATTTCGGGCGGCAACCTCGATTTTGCAGGCGAAGCCTGGCAACGCGCCATGACGGCATGAATCTCATTTAAACGCTTGCATGAATGCCGCCACAGTGCCAAAATCGACGCATTAATTCCGAGTGTCTGTCATGTTCAAGAAAATTCTAATTTTTAGTGCGCCGGCTTTGCTGGTATCCAGCGTCGCGCTGGCCCAGGCGCCGGCTTCTACTTCGATGGTGGCGTCTCAGGCGAAGGCGGGTCCCGACGCGGCCGTGCTCGGCGTGTGGACGACGCCCAACGACAAGTCGCGGGTGCGTATCTACCACGGTGAGAACGGCAGTTTTGACGGCAAGATCATTTGGCTCAAGCAGCCGACCTATGCCACGGACTACAAGAACAAGGCGCTTGCCGGCAAGCCCAAGGTGGACGAGCACAATCCCGACAAAAGTCTGCGCTCGCGTCCCGTGATGGGCATGGATGTGCTGACCGGATTCAAGTATTCGCCATCGGATCACGACTGGCGCAAGGGCAAATGCTACGATCCCGACGACGGCAAGACCTACACCTGCCGCATGTGGCTGAAAAGCCCCGATACCTTGATGGTACGCGGCTATGTGTGGATTTTTCACAAGACCCAGGAGTGGCATCGGTATACGCCTCCGGCACCGGCCATGAGCGCTGCACCGGCCGCGACCGTACGCTAAGATAGCTGGGCAACTCCGAACATTCGGAGTTCCGTAATTTTTGCGCCTGCTGCATATTGATGCGGCTTGGGCCTTTTTTTGTTGACGCCAGGGAAATGCAATGTTTTTGAAATTCACGCGTTCTTTCGTTTTGCTCGGTGCGCTGGCACTGGCTGCCTGCACCACCCATTCGCAACAGCCGGCACATTCGATGGCTGCGGCGAGCACCGCGCCCGCCATGAGTGCGCCGAATGTCACGCGTGCCACGCTCAAGAATGGGCTCAAGGTCGTGATCGTGCGCGATCCCTTCGCGCCAGTCGTGGCTCAGCAGATCACCTATCGGGTCGGGGCCAACCAGGCGCCGAAGGGGTTCCCCGGCATGGCGCATGCGCAGGAGCACATGATGTTCCGCGGCGCGCCCAGTCTTTCCAAGGACCAGCTCTCGGCAGTCATGGCGCGCATGGGCGGGACTTTCGATGCTTTTACCACCAACGACATTACATCGTACTTCTATATCGTGCCGAAGGGCGACGTGGACGTGGCACTACACGTAGGCGCGGCGCGCATGTCCGGTGTAAACGACAGCGAGGCCCAGTGGCAAAAGGAGCGCGGTGCGATCGAGCAGGAAGTCGCGCGCGACCATTCTTCCCCGATCTATGTGCTTGAAGAAAAACTGTTCGCGCACATGTTCGCCGGTACGCCTTACGCGCACGATGCACTGGGCACCAAGCCGTCCTTCGACAAGACCACGGGCGCCATGTTGAAAGAATTCCACAACACCTGGTACGCGCCGAACAATGCGCTCATGGTGGTGACGGGCGATGTGAATCCCCAGGCTGTACTCGCCAAGATTAAGACACTCTATGGCAAGATTCCAGCGCAGAAAATTCCGGCCAAGCCTGCGATTACTTTGGCGCCGGTTGCCGCAACCACCTTCAGCACGCCGTCGGATCAGCCCTACGGTCTGGTGCTGGTGGCCTTCCGTATGCCAGGTTATCGTAGTGCCGATTATCCGGCTGCGGATCTTGCCGCCGATGCGCTCTCCTCCAAACGCGGGCCGATTCAGGCACTGCGTTACGAAGGCAAGGCACTCGCCGCGGGCTTTCAATACGGGCCCAAGGCCCAGGCAGGCTTCGGCTTTGCCTATGCTGTTTACCCACCCGGTGCGGACGCGAATCAGGTCAGACAGTCCTTGGTCGACGCGATTAACAAGGTGCGTAAATCAGGCATCTCGCCCGATCTGATCACTGCGGCCAAGCGTCGCGCCGAGCTTGACCACGAACTGCAACGCAATTCGATTTTCGGTCTGGCGCAGACCTGGACCAATGCGCTTGCCGTTGCCGGGTTGAATTCGCCTAGCGAGGCGCTCGCGCGTCTGCGTCAGGTGACGCCCGCCCAGGTCAATAGCGAGGTACAAAAACGTCTTGATCTCAGCCAAGCAATTACTCTGATTGCCGAGCCCACGCCGGGAACGAAACCCAGAGGTGGTCAGGGTTACGGTGGCAAGGAATCTTTTACGAGCAAACCCACGGGGCCGGTCACGCTGCCGATCTGGGCGCAGAAGTCACTCGCGAAACTCCCGCAACCCAAGCCTTTCCTGCACCCGGCGGACATGCATTTGCCGAACGGTCTGCGCCTGATTGTTCAGCCCTTGCATACGAGTCATGCGATAAGCCTCTACGGCAGCGTGCATCAGAACGAGGACTTGCAGGCACCCAGGGGCGAAGAGGGCGTCGGTGATCTTCTGGGCAGCTTGTTCGATTGGGGCCCGAAGGGCATGACTCGTCTCCAGTTCGATGCGGCACAGGACAAGATCGGTGCCAATCTTTCGGTGGGTCCGAGCTTTTCGCTCCAGGTGCTACCGCAATACTTCGATTCAGGCGTGAAACTGCTCGCTAACGACCTGCTCGATCCGGCGCTGCCGCAAAAGGCTTTCCAGCAGCAGCAGTTTCTGCAAGCCCGCCAAGCTGCGGGCCAGATCCAGAGCCCACAGTTCAAGTTTGGTCGCGCGGTGCAAGAGGCGCTGCTGCCCAAGGGTGATCCGGCCCTGCGGATGGCGACCGATAAAACCATTGGTTCGCTGGATCTCGGAAAACTCAAGACCTATTACGCCAAAGTGTATCGACCGGACGAGACCACGATCGTAGTGATCGGCGATATCACACCGGCGGCGGTGAAGGCGGCTGTCGAAAAGTATTTCGGCAACTGGAAGGCTCAGGGCGCCAAGCCCGATCTGGCCTATCAGCCGGTGCCGCCTTCCAAGGCCTCGCACGTTTTTGTGCCCGATCCGCAGAAAAAGCAGGATCTGGTTGTGCTGGCCGAAACGCTGGGTTTGAATTACACTAACCCGGATCATTTCGCGCTTGATCTTGCGAACGATTATCTGTCCGGTGGCTTCTACGCCACACCGCTTTATCATGTTCTGCGCGAGAAACTCGGTCTGGTGTACAACGTTGGTGCGAACTTCAATTTCGAGCGTCACCGTGGGAATTTCCAACTCCACTACGGCTCCTACCCTGGCAAGGTGAACGAAGCACGCGATGCGGCGTTCAAGGTGCTCAGGGACACGGCCGCGAAGCCGTTGACGGTTGATCAGTTACATCTGGCAAAGTCCATTGGTTTGCGTCAAATTCAACTCGACCAGCAAAGCGTGGACGCAATCGGACAAGCCTGGCTCAACCGCAGCGAAGAAGGGCTTCAACTCGATTGGAACTATGTCATGGCTGGGCATTTCGAGAAGCTGACGGCACCTGAAATCCAGCAGGTATTGCAGAAATACCTCGATCCCAAGCGGCTCTCGACCATCGTGCTCGGTCAGAAGCCCTGAAGAAGTAAAGGGTAAAACGTAAATAGTAAAAAAGTGTTAACGAGGCGAGAGGCGTGTGGTTTTCCGCCGCTTCTCGCCTTGCTTTTCACGCTTAATCGCGATGCGCAGCCATGGGTCCCCAAACTTGAGCGGTGGGCATGATCTCGATACGGTTCACGTTGACGTGTGCAGGTTGTTCGAGCGCCCATAGCGTGGCGTTTGCGATATCTTCGGCGGTGAGCGCTTCCAGGTTGCGATAGGGGGCCTTGGCCTTTTCTGTGTCGCCCTTGAAGCGTACCAGTGAAAATTCGGTTTCGGCGAGGCCCGGCGCAATATCGGTCACGCGCACACCGGTGCCGGGAAGATCGGCGCGCAGGTTGCGCGAAAACTGCCACACGAAGGCCTTGGTGGCACCATAAACGTTGCCGCCGGGGTAGGGATTGTCGGCGGCCACTGAGCCGATGTTCACGATGTGTCCCCGACCGCGTTTCACCATGCCAGGGAGCAGTGCGCGGGTCATATAGAGCAGACCCTTGATGTTGGTATCGACCATGGTGTCCCAGTCTTCCAGGCTGGCCTCTTGTGCGGGTCCGAGACCGAGTGCCAGGCCCGCGTTGTTGACCAGCACGTCGATTGCGGCAAAATCATCCGTGAGTGATGCGATGGCCTGGTCTATGGCGCCACGGTCGCGTACGTCGAAGGCGAGCGGCAGAAAGACGTCGCCGAGTTCCGCGGCGAGTTCGTCGAGGCGCTCGCGGCGGCGTCCGGTGCCGATGACACGCCAGCCGCTGGCGACGAGTTGGCGCGCGATTGCACGTCCGAAACCGGCACTGGCACCGGTAACCATGGCTACTTTATGTGTCATTACTGAGTCTCCTGTATTCAGTTTCCATGATAATCGTTTGCAGGAATGGCAGAATACGGGCATGAATAACAAATCTACCGGCATTGCTACCGGAAAAAGACCGGCCCCACCGCTCGACGAGCGGGCCCAGGCAGTGCTACGCGGGTTGATCGAGCGCTATGTCAGCGAAGGTCAGCCCATCGGTTCGCGCATTCTTTCGCGCGATCTCAACCTCGGGCTTTCGCCGGCGAGTATCCGCAATGTAATGGCTGATCTTGAAGACATGGGACTGATCAGCTCACCACACGTCTCGGCCGGGCGCATCCCGACGCGCAGCGGCTACCGGGTGTTCGTCGATAGCCTGCTCAAGGTGGAGCCGCTGGCGCCGGCCCAACTCAGGCGTCTGCGTGAAGGTCTGAAGCCGCCGGAAGAAGGTGCCGGGCAGATGGCGGGTGAAGTTTCGCGCATGGTGTCGAAGATGACGCGCATGGCGGGCTTGGTCACGGTGCCACGGCGCAACAGCGCGGCGTGGCGTCACATCGAGTTCCTGCGCCTGTCCGACCGGCGCATACTCGCGGTGCTGCTGCTCAATGATCGCGAAGTGCAGAACCGGGTGCTCGAGCTCGATCAGGATTATGCGCCTGAAGTGCTCACCGCTACGGCTAACTATCTCAACGAACAATTTGCGGGCCATCAGTTGAGTACGGTGCGCAGTGGTTTGCTGAAGGCGATGCGAGACGATATGCGCAACCTCAACGAACTGGCGCAGACGGCACTCAGCATGGGCGAGCGCATGTTCGCTCTGGAAGATGCCGCCGAGGCGGATTACGTGCTCACCGGCGAGACCAACCTGATGGGGTTCACCGAACTGGCCGATCTCGAACGACTGAAAGCGCTGTTCGAGGCCTTCAACCGCAAGCAGGAGATTCTGGCCTTGCTCGACCGTGCCATCGCCGCGCCGGGCGTACAAATATTTATTGGTGAAGAATCGGGCTATGCCGTGCTGGGAGATTTGTCCGTTGTCGTGTCGAGCTACGGCAGCGAAGACCGCCCGCTGGGTGTGGTCGGGGTCATCGGCCCCACGCGCATGGCCTATCAGAAAGTGATCCCGGTAGTAGATGTAACGGCACGCCTGCTCGGCATCACCCTGAATGCCGGGGAACCGCCGCAAAAGTGAAAGCAGTCGAAGGGATTTCCAGGCTGACGCGTAAGCATGTTTGACTAACCTCTTGACGCGGAGTATCTTTTTTATGTCATGACACGGGGGCTTCTGACATGAATACGTACCGCAATCGGCTTTTTTGCTGCTTGATTACAGCGTCACTGTGCGTGTTTGTGGGTGTTGGAACTGCGCTTGCATCATCGAACAGCGTAACGCAAGCAAAAGATCCTACTCAAAGCCGCCCTGAGCCCCAGCGTTCGTGTCTCAGCCCATTGGTTTTGGCTGTGGGCGGAGTTTGTTGCCCAGGGCCGCAATCATCGATGGCTCCGTGCTTGGTGTCGAATCCCGGCGGGTTGAGTGCCAACGCTAAAAAGCTGAAACCCATTTTTGTAAGTGGTGTGAAACTACCGTTGCCCATTGTTTTGCAGATGCTCAGTAAGTCTCTTGAACGATCCTGGTCCAAAGCGCTGTCAGATCGAGCTGATTTGGTGTGTCGTTACCGAAAAAGCCTGAATGCGGGTGCGCCGTTTCTGCATTGCAGTACGAATAACGCACATTTTCACCTTGGGGTCGAAGCCCTCTATCACATAAAACCAACAAACGTAAAAATCCAATGTTATGCCAATTGTTTCATTACTCGGGGCAATGTGATGATTTCCGTGCTTCGCTACGTGAACAATAACTCTACAAGAGCACGTCTCCTCGGTTCACTTCTCAAGGGAGCCCCAACGGCAAATTCAAGTTATTCTCTGCGCGTAGCTCAGACTGTTCCCCTAAAGTTTCCTGTGGGTTACGGATGGATAGCCCTGAATTATCCGGTGTTCGTCAAATTCATAATCAGCAAGGGAGATATTGCGGGTATCGAGTTGATGCAGCGTCATGGTCTTGCGCAAAAATGGGATCGGAAAAAACAGAATAGATTGCCGGAACAAATAGCGCCTAATTCGTCGCCTGATCCCTGGATTCTTTGTGTGGCAGGCAATGTTATTTGCTGAAACACGTTATCTGGAATAAAGGTCCTCGTGATGTTTGCGCTATAGTTCTTGGCCCCGTTTGTGACTATGCGAAGTAATTATTGCTCATGATAAAGCTAATTGGAAATGGGAATTATTTGCGTAAGTAAACCTGCCGCAAATCACGGGGCTGGTTATTTCACAAAGACAAGGAGGATCGGATGTCCAAAGTTAAATCGTGGGTGGCGCCGAAAGCCGGAGCGCCGCTGGAGTTGCAGGCGCTTGAGACCGGGCCGCTGGGGCCGGATGAGGTCGAGGTCAAGGTCGAGTATTGCGGGATTTGTCATTCCGATCTCTCGGTGCTGAACAACGAATAGGGGAATGCGCAATTTCCTGCCGTGCTGGGCCATGAGGCTATCGGTCGCGTGGTCGCGCTCGGTGAGCATGCCAAGGGGTTGAGGGTCGGCCAGCGAGTCGGCGTCGGCTGGACGGCTGAAAGTTGCATGCATTGCCACCAGTGCCTGGAGGGTAATCAGCATGGTTGCGCCGAATCGGTGGCGACCATCATCGGCCATCGCGGCGGCTTTGCCGAAACTGTGCGCGCGCACTGGGCCCGGCGCTTGCCCGATCCCCGAAGGCGTGGATCCGGCGAGCGCCGGGCCACTGCTGTGCGGCGGGATGACGGTGTTCAAACCCTTTATTGCCCACGACATCAAGCCCACCTCGCGGGTTGGCGTGGTCGGCATCGGCGGCCTGGGTCACATGGCACTCAAGTTTGCCGCGGCGTGGGGCTGCGAGGTGACGGCGTTTACGTCCAGCCCGTCGAAGGCGGACGAAGCACGGGGTTTTGGTGCGCATCACGTGGTGTCCAGTCGCGATTCGAAGGCCATCAAGGCGCAGGCCGGCACGCTCGATTTGCTGCTGGTGACGGTTAATGTGCCGCTGGACTGGGGCGCGTTGATCGGTACGTTGGCCTTCCAGGGCCGCATGCACGTAGTGGGCGTGGTGCTCGAACCCATCCCGGTGGCCGCGTTTGCGTTGATCGCGGGCCAGCGTGAGATTTCGGGTTCACCAACCGGTTCGCGGGTGGATATTGCAACGATGCTGAATTTTTGTGTCCGGCACGATCTCCGCCCGCAGACCGAGCGCTTCCCGATGAGCAAGGTCAACGAGGCGCTCGCGCACTTGGAGGCCGGTAAGGCGCGTTACCGTATCGTGCTCGAACCCGATTTAGATTGATTGCCGTCCACTCCTTCTGCTCTTGGGGAGGATCAGCTGGTATTGGTTTCGTGCATCCTGTCGTCTAGCCAGTTCAGGATTTGCGCAGTGGTGTCCCGGATGCCGTCGGTGGCCGTTACGGTCAAGCTTCTTTCGCTGGTTGCGGGTGGTTCCAGCGTCGCCAGTTGACTGTCGAGCAGTGACACCGGCATGAAGTGTTCCCGCTGCTGCATCCGCCGCAACAAAGTTTCACGCGGTACTTTCAGGTAGGCAAACAGCATGCCGGGTTCGGCCGCGCGCAGGCGATCGCGGTACACACGGCGCAAGGCCGAACAAGCTACGATGCAGTTTTGTCCGTCATTTGCACGATGTGTTATCCATTCAGCAATACGGTCCAGCCAGGGACGGCGATCCGCATCGTCAAGTGGCTTGCCGGCACGCATTTTGGCGATATTCTCGGCGGAATGCAGCGTGTCTCCTTCCAGAAAAGTCCAGCCGGTTTCCTCTGCCAGAGCTTGACCCACGGTAGTTTTACCGCAACCGGATACGCCCATGATGATCAGAGCGTGTGGCATTGAATGTTCAGATGTGGCTACCAAATCAGATCAGCTTCAGAATGCGACGGGAGGCGGTAACATGATAGGAGAAACGGGCCAGGCCTTCGTTACGCATGCGTTCGGCGTGATCGCGGAGATAGGCGTCGAAGGCGGCTCTGTTTTCGAGTTGGTAATGCACGACACGATCAGTTTCCGTTGGTGATTTTTCGTTGTTTTCGATGACGAATGTTTCGGCACTTAAGAAGCCGGGCAGGGTGAGCATTTCGACAACGTGCTCGGCGAGCCACGCGTCGTATTCATCAGCTATTCCAGTATCGATGTGGATCGTGACTTCGTAGATGATTTTCATGGGTTCTGGTGCGCGAGCGATGCGGTTCGTGGACTCACCGCATCCTACTTGGTGATGCTCAGCTCCAGTCGAGGACTACCTTGCCCGATTTTCCTGAGCGCATGATGTCGAAGCCCTGCTGGAAATCGGCAACAGGGTAGTGGTGTGTGAGCACTTGGCTGATGTCGAGCCCGCTTTGCAGCATGCTGATCATCTTGTACCATGTCTCGAACATTTCGCGTCCGTAGATGCCTTTCAGTTCGAGCCCCTTGAAGATGACCTGGTTCCAGTCGATGGCGGCATCGCTGGGCAATAGGCCGAGCAGGGCGATCTTGCCGCCGTGCACCATGGCGGTAAGCATTTGGCGGAAGGCCTGCGGGTTGCCGGACATTTCCAGACCTACGTCGAAGCCTTCTTTCATGCCGAGTTCATGCATGGCGTCTTCGAGCGATTCATTTTTTACGTTGAGCGCGTGCGTCGCGCCCATCTTGCGCGCGAGGTCGAGGCGGTAATCGTTGACGTCGGTGATGACGACATGACGCGCGCTGACGTGCTTGGCGATGGCAACAGCCATGCAGCCGATGGGCCCGGCGCCGGTGATGAGCACGTCCTCGCCGACCAGGTCGAACGACAGCGCCGTGTGTGTGGCGTTGCCGAGCGGGTCGAGGAAGGAGGCGATGTCGTCGGAAATATCGTCCGGCAACGGATAGACGTTGACGGCCGGTAGCGACAGGTATTCGGCGAACGCACCGGGGCGGTTGACGCCGATGCCCTTGGTGTTGGGGCACAGGTGACGCAGACCGGCACGGCAGTTGCGGCAGTGACCACAGGTAATGTGGCCTTCGCCGGACACGCGCTGGCCAACTTTAAGCCCCTGAACTTCGCTGCCCAGTTCGACGATGGTGCCGACGAATTCGTGGCCGACCGTCATCGGTACCGGGATGGTTTTTTGCGCCCATTCATCCCAGTTGTAGATGTGGATGTCGGTGCCGCAGATCGCGGTCTTCTTGATCTTGATGAGTACGTCGTTGTGGCCAAGTTCCGGTTGCGGCACATCCTGCGCCCAGAGACCTTCCGCCTTTTCCGCTTTTACCAGTGCACGCATTACTTGATTACCTTCAGTTCGCGGCCGACCTTCTCGAAGGCGGCCAGGGCTTTGTCGAGTTGTTCGCGGGTGAGCGCCGCCGACATCTGGGTGCGTATCCGCGCCTTGCCCTTGGGCACGACGGGGAACGAGAAGCCGATGACGTAGACGCCCTCGGCAAGCAGTTTGTCGGCCATCTCCGAAGCCAGCTTGGCGTCGCCGAGCATCACCGGGATGATCGGGTGCTCGCCGGGCACGAGATCGAAGCCGAGCTTCTCCATGCCGGCGCGGAAGTGGCGCGCGTTGTCATGCAGACGCGTCAGCAGGTCACTGTTTTTCTCCAGGCGCTCGAGCACGGCCAGCGTAGTGGCTGCCGTGACCGGCGGAATGGAATTGGAGAACAGGTAAGGACGCGAGCGCTGGCGCAGCCAGTCGACAATTTCTTGACGCGCGGCCGTGACGCCGCCGGCCGCACCACCCAGCGCCTTGCCGAAGGTGGTGGTGATGATGTCGATACGGCCCATGACGCCCCGGTATTCGTGGCTGCCACGGCCGTGCTCGCCCATGAAGCCGGTGGCATGCGAGTCGTCCACCATCACCAGTGCTTCGTACTGGTCGGCGAGGTCGCAAATGCCTTCCAGATTGGCGACGACGCCATCCATGGAGAACACGCCGTCGGTCGCGATCAGGCGTATGCGCGCATCCTTTGCCGCCTTGAGTTGGGCTTCCAGATCCGCCATGTCGTTGTTCGCGTAGCGGAAGCGCTGCGCCTTGCACAGACGCACGCCGTCGATGATGCTCGCGTGGTTGAGCGCATCGGAAATAATGGCGTCGTTTTCGTCTAGTAGCGTTTCGAACAGGCCGCCGTTGGCATCGAAGCACGAGGAGTAGAGGATCGCATCGTCAGTGCCGAGGAATTCGGAGACCTTTTTTTCGAGTTGCTTGTGGATGGCCTGGGTACCGCAGATGAAGCGCACCGAGGCCATGCCGTAGCCGTGCTCCTCGATGGCTTTGGATGCGATTTTGCTCAGTTCGGGATCGTCAGCGAGGCCGAGGTAGTTGTTGGCGCACAGATTGATGACATGCGAGCCGTCGGCGACCTGTATTTCGGCGCCCTGCGGCGAGGTGAGTACCCGTTCGGCCTTGTACAGGCCTTCTTCGCGGAGTTCGGCGAGCGCATCGGTGAGAAACTGGAGGCTGGGTCGCGGCATTATTAACTCTTCGGCTGTAAACCTGACCATTATACTTTTTGCATGGGATCAACCGGAACCGACGAATTCGTGCGCCTCGACCTGTGGTTGTGGGCGGCGCGCCTGTTTAAGACGCGGCGACTCGCCACGGAGGCCGTGAGCGGCGGCCGGGTGCACCTGGACGGGGAGCCGGCCAAGCCCGGAAAGCGCCTGCATGGCGGGGAGCGTCTGAGCGTAACGAAGGGCGAGGAGCGCCTTGAGCTGACCGTGCGTGCGCTTTCTGCGCGCCGAGGACCGGCGGCCGTGGCACGTACGCTCTACGAAGAATCGGAGGCAAGTATTGCGGCGCGTGAAGTCCAGCGCGAGCAACGCCGCTTGCAGCCGCGGACAGCGCCAGTCAAGCGCCCGCAAAAACACGATCGTCGCCGTCTATCCGCGCTAAAACGCGGCCGCGATTAATCCTTGCCCAATGCATTTAGTGCATTGCTTTGGTATTGCGCTCGGCGCTGATGCGCTCACTTGCCGTGGGAGACGATACGTGCTGCTGCTTTTCGTACCCGTGAATTGGGATGCCGATTCAATGCATCAATGCCGGCTTCGGAGGGCGGGACTTTGAGCTTACGTAATGCTGCTAGCAGTACGAAGTCCGATGCACGTTCTATTATCTGTGTTGCATCGATGTCGGAACGTCGCAGGAGAGAGGCGAGCAGACGGGCACGCGCCAGTTCAGTGACGCTGCACGGAACGTCATAGAGATTGGGCATATACTCCAGAGCCAGTGCGCTCGATGCAGCATCGAGAAGGGCTCGCGGCGGCAGGGTATCGAGGACATCCAGGCAGCGCTCGGCTAGTGCAGCGTTGGGCAGCAATGTGCCGCACGTCAGTGCTACCACGAGCGGTGGCGGCGGGTCGTTTGCCCGCTGCTCGAACAAAGCGAGCGCAGCTGCCCCAGAGAGAGCCGGGTGAGCGCCGGAAAGCAGTTTTTCGAGCGGATCCACGCTTTCGTCAGTCGAAAATTGGCTCAGGATATCTGCGGCTGCGATGGCGCGCTTGAGGGACGATACATCCGTATCGTGACGCTTCAATGCCTCTATGAGTAGTGGCACCACAAGGACCCCTAATTGGGCGATAGCGGCTCGTGCGGGTTCGCCCAGTATGTCGTCGCTCAGTGCCTCGATGAGCGCGGGGATGTGCGCCGTGAGTGCGAATTGACCTACGGCATCGGCGGCCGCTGGCAAACGCGCCTTGTACAAGCCGTAGTCGATTTCCGTGGCAATCTCGGGGCCGAGGCGCTGTATGAGCGCAGCGAAGACCGCGTTTTGTACCAGCCATTCCGAATCCTCTACGGCAGGCGAGAGGGTGTGCAGATCGTGGCGTTGTAGAGCCCTGCGTAGCGCTACTGTCGCTTGGGTACCGGGAATGGCGGCCAACATTGACACGGCGAAGAGGCGTGCATGGGGCACCGAGCGCGGCGGGCTGTCCAGGTAGCTCGAAAGTGCTGGAACGGCGCCCACATTTTCGGCCAGTATGAGCGGAGCCGCCACGTCATGACGGGAGATATCGTCGACGAGACCGTAAATATCCACGTCGCTACGTCGCATGCAGTTCATGAACAATGCAGGCTAACTGCGCAGGGTGGCGACGAGGCGCCGCGGATGCAGGAGAAGATCCAGCGCCGTGAGCACATCGGTCGTGAGTACATTGGCGGCGGCCAGAAGCGCGGCGCAGGTTCCCTCGGGACCGAGGACCGCAATCCCGAGCGCCGCTGTGTGCAGCATTTCGCAGTCGTTGCGGCCGTTCCCGATTGCGACCGTTCCTGCTGTGCCAAGCCTTTGCAAATAATCGCGCTTTGCCCGTGCCTGTTCGTGCGCCTCCAGAACGACCAGACGTACCGGCTCCTCAGCAAGGGCTTCGGCGGCACTACCGTAGGTATCTCCGGTAACAACATGAATCTGGAGTATTGCGGCAAGTCGGGCCAGGCGTTCCGAGACTCCCGTGAGCATGGAACCGTCGGCGGCTAGTGTTCCGTTGAAATCGAGCACTAGGTCCGTTAACGCCAGACCTGCACGTCCTGGTATATCGATGTGCAGAGGCGGTCGCGCATTCATCGTTGGACTTCGTTCGTTACGTCATGCCGCGTTTCCTCCTCTTGAGAAAAAATGCGTGCGTACAGATCTTCTCCGAAACTGGTTTGCAGCGGTTCGCCTGTCACGATCTTGTAAGTTCGGGTTCCGTCAGCCTGTCGATCTGCGCGCAGGAATAGTACGTCATCGCTTTCCGTTTCGTACATGGCCTGCGCGAATTCATAGAGGTGCGTGACATAAATAAGACGGATAGACCGCTCCAGCAGTGCAGTGCTGACTTGACGCGCGATCTCCGAGCCTTCGCGCTCGTTCGTGGCGGCAAACGATTCGTTGCACAGGATGAGAGGATGCGGCGGAAAATGCTCGACGATTTCGCTCATGCGAGCAAGTTCTTCCTCGAGCTTGCCGCTTTTAAGACCCGCATCTTCTTCCCGTTTGAAGTGGGTATACAGTCCGTCGCAGATGCTGGACTCGAAAGACTCGGCCGCCACGAGCATGCCGGCCTGCATCATCAGTTGCGCCAGGCCAATGCTGCGCAGGAAGGTCGATTTTCCGCCCTGGTTGGCGCCGGTGACAATGATGGGATTCTTCCCGTTCGTATCGAGATCATTGCCGATCACGGGTGAATGTCCCGCAAGAGCTAGACACACGTCGTACACACCGTGACTGCCAAGATAATGTGGATCGGCGCGTTGAGGTGTAGGCATGCAGAACGCGCATTGGGCCTGCGAGAGGGTGTCGTATAGATTTAGACAGCCCACGTAAAACGCCAGTTCGCAGCGCAGCGCGGCGAAGAAATCGCGTACATGATCCGCTGCCTCACCCACCGAGTCGGCAGCGATGGCGATGCCCCGATTCTTGACGTCCTGAAGCGCTCGGGCGCCACCTTCATCACGTGGGTCGAGCACGAAGTCATAGGTACCCGACGGTGCGCGGTCGAAGAATCGCGGAAAGCGGCGGCGAAAATACTGCATGAACCGGCCACCGGATTTGCGGGGCGGTGAGAGCAGCGTGTAATCCGCACCCTTGTTGCCGGGGCCGAGCCTGGCGCTCATGAGTACACCGTCGCGGAGTTGAAGCTCCGTCAGGTTGCGTTGCATGCGAACCAGGCGCTCGTCACTCAATTGCTCGCGGATACCCGCGAAAAAAAGCTTCCAGCCTTCGGAGGAGAAATCGTCGGCATGGGAGTCAGCCACCTTGCGAATTCGTTTTATAGGATCGAGCAACGCTTTCAGAACGGTGATCGAGTGCCGCAGCATCCAGTCCGGATGACGCGACAATGTCAAACTCAGATACTGTTGTTGTGCCTTTTCACCGGAGTCCACGGCCAGATCGTAAAGCTTACGCACAGTGTCAGCGTGGTCAAGACAATCCTGCAACACCGCCTGCCGGTAGTGGATCGTCTCAGTGTCGTTTCCCATGGCGTTGAGAATAATCGTGCGCGCGACTATGCAGATCAACTCGTCGTTGCCCGCCATGGAATCGAACAGGGTGCCGAGGTTCAGATCCCGCTCGAGTGCCTCGGCGTTCCAGGGCAATGCTATAGGTGGTTCGGAAGGCGCATGTTTGGGCGTATGTCCGCTGCGCTCCTTCTCGCGTATCTCTGTGGTCTCCAGTGCTGAACGCCACGCCATGTTCTGATCGGGGTAGAGAAGATGCGCCTTCATGAGCGGAGCCGCTCCTTGAGGCGCGCCGAGGTCAGGCCGTATTTCTCCGCGATCGATAATGCATAAGCCAGCCCGTCGGGAGCCTGGCGTTCAATCCGATAAGTTCGTTGCGTCGGGTTTTCGGGCACAACCTTGCTGACCATGCTTACCGTTTTTTCGTTGGCTGAGGCCAATTCGTCGAGAAAGGTCACCCATACGCACAGCAGATCGAACTGCGCGATTTTGTCCATAATCTTGTGGCTGAGCAGACGGGCGTCGCGGACGGTGGTCGAATCGAAGATCTCGTTCAGAACGACGATGCTGTTCGGTGTCGCCCGCTCGAGAATGGCATGAATCCTGAACAGGTCGCCCTCCAGTTTGCCCCGTCCATCAAGACGGGATTCGCCTTTTTCGAAGTGGGTCAGAATGGTATCGGCCAGAAACAGTTGCGCACGGGTGCCGGGCACGGGGCAACCCAGACTCGCCAGATAATGCAATTGAGCGAAGGTGCAGGCGAAGGTGGTCTTTCCGCCCTGATTGGGGCCGGAGATGACGATGATGCGTTCCTTGCTCTTCAGATAAAAGTCGTTGCACACGGGAACGGAACCTTCTCCGATTATTGTGGCAGCGAGCGCTAGGTTGAATCCCTCCTCGTCGAATACGTCCTTGCGGCTTCGTACGACGCGCGGATAGCAGAAGTTCAACTCCGCCTTGCGGAAGGGTGCCAGATAGTCCAGATAAGCGACATAGAATTGAATTTCTCGATCAAAGACGACAACAGCGGTATCGGTGAAGTTTGCGTGTGCTTTTACGTAACGGTCAAGTTCGCCGAACGTCTCCGGATTCAGTTTTACGACGCGCTCGAGGATGGATTCCTCCACGGTATTTAACTCGGGCGAATTGTGCTGTTTGAAAGCTGTGCCTTCGCTCTGGTCGTCTTGCCGGAACGGCTGAAATGTTTCCGCTACTTCGCTACCGTAATCGCATTCGTCGCGGCACGGATGAACCCGTACCCGCAAGCCGTCAATCAGGACGCTGTAGCAGATCGCACGCAGGTCGTTTTGCAGGTGTTTCGTCTCCTCGACAAACGTCTTGAATGCTGCTGATGACAGGTAGCGATCTAGATAACGGCTAAAACGTAAAAGCCCGGATGCCGTGACCCCGGCACCGGCCAGATCATGCCCCAGTTGGGTCACCGCCGCGCAGTAAAGACCTGCGGCATCGAGAAACCAGCGCTTTTTCTGGAGTGCGTTGTGGAAGTTTTCGGACTGCTCGAGCTGGCGGCGCATGGTCTCCATCGAGGCGGCGAAGCGTTTGATGTAATCGAACAAGTCAGGGGAATCGTCGAGCGTCCGCATCACCTCCTGGCGGAAGGTGACGTCCTCCACCTCGCATGCGGGCAGGTAGTAGTAGGGCTTAAGGTCATACTGCTCCTTGCCCGCAGTAATGCCGGCGACGATACGATCGAGATGCACGTCATGGAAGCAGGCCGGTCGAGATGCGGCGGGAACGTTGTCGCGGTCCGTCTCGTGGCGAAAGAGCACGCTGGAGCACGGCTTGTCGCCAGTCTGCCGGCGTTGTCCCATCTCGCAAATCGTTTCAGGCGGTGCAGCCACGAAGAAACTCCTATCACAAATCCATAATATTCGCGACAGGAGTCATCGTCCCCTACGGGCGGTATCAGGGTGAACTCCAGCACCCATGTAAAACAAGTATACGGGTGGCTTTGCAGGCAAGCAAATCGGCTGGACACACGACAACGAGTATTGGCAATTCATCTATAATTGAACAATGTCTCGCGAATCGAACGAACGCCTGTTACTGCAGCGTACAGATCGATGAGCCGTGCTGGACAGTTCCGGGCGGAGTTGGCTGACCGCCTGGCGCGTGGCGAACATCCAGTCTTGTACGGGCCTCGTGGGAGCGGGAAATCGACGCTTCTTGGAGAGCTCGAAACGCATTTCGAACGTGTCCGGATTCCGTGTGGGTGTTCGCGCGCTACTTCGAGTCTGGACGCTATCACTCAGGCCCTGACACGAACCTATCCCGGCGTTGACACGGCGGGAATCCCCAGACGACAGGCGCGGGCCCGATTGCGCCTGGCTGCCGAACGCAACCGTGGCGTTTTGCTACTGGATCATGTGACCGCAAGTAACACTCAGATGGTGGGTTTTCTCCGTCGCCTGCGTGGTGGCGTTGTCGGCGTACTGTTCGCGGTCGATGTCGACGTGGAGCGCGATTTTCAGGCCATGCGCGGAAAGCATCTGGGCACGTCATCAATTCGTATGCCGCTCGCTTCGAATGTTCGATTGCGTCGATTATTCCGGGCGCGCTGTCAACCGGATGTCATGGAAAAAATCACGGCACTCCATGAGCGCGAGATCGTTC
>JBOHZI010000005.1:0-24019 GCA_050738295.1 Gammaproteobacteria bacterium | reverse complement strand
GCTGTGCATCGCGCCCGGTGAACCGGCCAAGGTGGCGCGCTCGAAGCATTTCAACCTCACCGATTACGACTGGAAGTGGAAACTCTCGGGACGCACCGGTTTCATCAGCCCATTCTCTTACGCTTCGGGTTGACGGGCATGGCAGCGGCGCTGCAACAACGGCTCAGGCGCGATCGTTTCGCGGTGCTGGCCGGCTTGGGCTTGGTGGCAGCAATCGGCTGGTTGGTGCTTGTGCACATGAGCATCAGCATGACCAGCTCGGCGACAGTCGTGACTCTGCTACCGGGTTCGCAACATCGGTCGGACGGCGGCTTTGGACTGGTGCTTGCAATGTGGGCGGCTATGGTTGCGGCGATGATGGCGCCGGCGACCGGTCCTGGGCTGTCGGCCTATCTTGCGCTTGCCCGGCGTCGCCGCCCGCAACAGAACACTATGCCTACAGCCACCGTTTTTTTCGCCGGTTACATGGTGGCATGGATCAGCTATGCCGTCTTTGGCGCCACTGTGCAATGGATGCTTGTAAAGACGGCGGTGCTCTCCCCCATGGGCGCCAGCGCGTATCTGAGTGCGGGCATTCTGATGGTCACTGGTGTTTATCAATTAACGCCGCTCAAGCGGGCTTGCGTCATGCGTTGCCGCAGCCCGCTACTGCAATTGATGAGCGGTTGGCGGGACGGCGTCGGCGGCGCGCTGAGACTTGGCCTCGGCCAGGGAAGCTGGTGCGTCGGTTGCTGCTGGGCACTGATGGCGCTGATGTTCGTGGTCGGGGTGATGAACCTGGCATGGATGGCGATCCTGACCGTATTCGTCCTTGCCGAAAAGCTCGTGCCTGAACGCTGGCATCTGGACGAGGCCGCCGGCCTGCTGCTGCTTGCGGCCGGTGGCTGGCTGATTGCGGGCGCTGTGTGAACAGCGACAGAGCGTTCGACTTCGACATTCATCATATCGGTTGGGGCGATCACGAGCTCGTCAATCCAGAAATATAGCGGCGTTCAGCAGGACACCATCGCCCGACCGGCTGATTCGCACCACACTGTGCGCCCTTGAAATTCGGTCGGCCTGGGGGTAACTTTCTCGAATCAGCAGGGGAAGATCGAGTGTCGAAGCTTGTCTGGGCCGTACTTGGCGTGCACGTTGCGATCATTGCGTTCAACGTGGCGGGACTCATCGTCATCCCGCTTGGTGCATGGCGCGGCTGGAACTGGGTACGTGGGTTCTGGTGGCGACTCGCGCATCTCGTGATCCTCGCCGCCGTCGCTGCCCAGGCACTCGCCGGCCGGGCCTGTTTTCTCACCGTCTGGCAGGCGGATCTCGGCGGTGGTACACAGCACGGACCGCTTATTGCAGGTTGGGTCGAGCGGGTGATCTACTGGCCCTTGCCGATCTGGTTTTTCGCCGGGCTCTACGTGTTTGTTTGGCTTTATGTATTGTTCTTGTGGTGGCGCGTCCCACCCCGACTGCCCTGGCGCCGTGTTGCATAAAAGCAGACGCGGGATGGGAGAATAGGGTCGGTTAGAGCGCTGCCACGGATATTTGAGAACCGGTTGTGCGCCGCTCACGAGCTTCGGCTTGTTGCAACTCCCACAGGCGGGCATAGAGTCCGCGGGCGTGAAGCAGTTCGTGGTGTGTGCCGCGCTCCACGATGCGCCCGGCGTCTAGAACCAGGATCGTGTCGGCGTCCATGATGGTCGAGAGGCGGTGGGCAATGACGAGACTGGTGCGCTGCTCGGCGAGCGTACGCAGGGCAGCGAGGATGGCCTGCTCGGCATCCGAATCGAGGCTCGACGTGGCTTCGTCAAAAACGAGAATGGGCGGATTTTTGAGGATTGCGCGCGCGATGGCTACACGTTGTTTTTCGCCGCCGGACAGCTTCAGGCCGCGTTCGCCTACAAGCGTGTCGTAGCCCTGCGGCAGTGCTGCGATGAATGCTTCGAGATTGGCCATTGCTGCGGCACGTTCGATGTCGGCGCGTTCGGCGTCGGGCTTGCCGTAGGCTATGTTGTAGTAGAGCGTGTCGTTGAACAGAACGGTGTCCTGGGGCACGATGCCGATGTGACGGCGCAGGCTGTCGCGGGTCACGTCGCGGATGTCGGCACCGTCGATCAGGATGCGCCCCTGCTGGGCATCGTAGAAACGAAACAACAGGCGGGCGAGCGTGGATTTGCCGGCGCCACTGGGACCAACCACTGCCACTTTCGTCCCGGCGGGAACAGTGAAGCTCACGTCGTGCAGGATTTCACGGTCCGGCCCGTAGCCGAAGTGCAGATTCTCGAAGCGGAGTTCGCCGTGTTCTGCTGCAAGCTCCGGTGCGTCCGGCCGATCGGCGATTTGGGCATTACGCCCGAGTAGAGAAAACATGCGTTCCATGTTGATGAACGATTGCTTCATCTGCCGATAAACGAAGCCCAGATGATTGAGCGGCAGGAAGAGCTGCATCATGTAGGCGTTGACCATCACGAAGTCGCCGATCGTCATGCGACCGTTAACCACTTCGTAGCCCGCAAGCAGCATCATGCCGGTGATTCCGCAGGCGATGATGAGCGCCTGCCCGGCGTTGAGCGCGGAGAGCGAATACTGGCTTTTCAGCGCTTCCTTTTCCCAACCCGCCATCGCGGCATCATAGTGTTCGGCCTCGTAGTCTTCGTTGGTGAAGTACTTGACCGTTTCGTAGTTGAGGAGGCTGTCAATGGCGCGCGTGTTGGCGCGGGAATCAAGCTCGTTCTTGCGCCGTATATGGCGCAACCGCCACTCGGTTACAAGAAACGAAAATGTGATGAACGCGATCACCGAGCCAAGAATGATAACGGCGAACCAGACCGGGAAATTCCATAGAAAGATACCTGTTATAAGCCCGAGTTCGATAATGGTCGGAATGATATTGAAGAGCATGAAAGACAGCACGAAATCGATTCCGCGGGTGCCCCGCTCAATGTCGCGCGAGAGTCCGCCCGTATGGCGTTCCAGATGGAAGGCCAGATCGAGGTCGTGCAAATGTCGGAATACGCGGAGTGCAATTCGACGAACCGCTCGCAGCGATGCGAATTCGAAGACGAGATTACGCAATTCCCCGAATAGCGTCGAGGCGAAGCGGAGCGCGCCATAGGCGATCAGAAGTACGACTGGCAGAATCAGTACGCCATGCTGTACGTTGAGCGCATTGACGATGTGTTTGAGCGCTATCGGAATGGCGACCGTGGCCAGCTTGGCAAGAATCAGGAAGACCAGAGCGATCAATGCCCGGCCGCGGAATTCCCACAGATAGGGCAGGAGGTTGCGTAAAGTGTTGTTGTGCTTTTGTGTCATTCTCGCGGGTGCGTCGAAGAGCCGTATTTCAGCGCCCATTCTGTCACGCCCGCCCGGATCTGGAGGGGCGTGCAGATGGGCCTCTTTGCGATCAGCCGAGGCCTTCTTCCTTGAGGACTTTCTTGACGGCGGCGTCGGCGTGCATGTGCTGGAAGAAGTGTTCCAGGTTGTCCAGGCCCGAAAGGTCGATCTTCATGCCTTTGGCCCAGCGTACCATCACAAAGAGATACGGATCGGCAATCGAACGCATACCGGCGATCCAGTCGCGACCTTCTAGTTGTGTATCGATACGCTCGAAGAGCTTATGCAACATTTTTTTCGCGTGCGCTTTGGTTTTTTCGACGATGGCTTCGTCTTCGAGGTAGGCGGTCGAGCCGAACAGCGGCTTGAAAGCTGGGTGCATGTCGGAGTTGACGAGTCCCAGCCAGCGATTCACTTCGGCGCGGGACTCGGGCGTGCCGTCGCCGTCGAGCTTGGCCTCCGGGTGCTTCTCGGCCAGATAGTTCAGGACCGCCGCATTCTGCGTGAACACTGAACCGTTGACCTCAAGCGCGGGGACGGCGCCGGCGGGATTGACGCGCAGGTAGGTGTCCTTTTTCAGGTCGTCGTGGTTGAGTTTGTGCGTTTCATAGGGCTCGCCGATCCATTCGAGTGTGATGTGGGTTGCAAGCGAGCAGGCGCCAGGCATGTAATACAGCTTCATGATGTCTCCTTGTGTTGACGTGAATAATCAAGTTTGCGAATGACGGGCACGTAATGTGCCCGGTTTCAGGCAGCTTCACACTGCAATGCGGGATAGTCCACATAACCGTGTGCGCCGCCTCGATAAGCGGTTTCCAGATCGGGTGATGCCAGCGGTGCGGCAAGTTGGAAACGGCGGGCCAGATCCGGATTGGCAATGAAGGGCCGACCGTAGGCCACGAGATCGGCGTCGCCGCTGGTCAGAATGGCGTTGCCACTTTCCCGGTCATGGCCGCCATTGGTAATCAGCGTGCCGCCATACACCGTGCGGTAACGTTGCGTGATGTCGTCAATCGTGTTGGTGTCGTCTTTCGTTGCTTTGCCCGGATCGATCAGATGCAGGTAGGCCAGCGGCTGGTTGTCGAGTACACCGATCACGAAGTCGTACAAGGCCGCCATGTCGCTGTCGGCGCCGATGTTGGAGACGTTCCCGGGCGAAAGGCGCACTCCAACGCGTTCGCGTCCGATGGCCGCGCCCACCCCATCCACGATCTGGAACAGGAAGCGGGCCCGTTTGGCAATGCTGCCGCCGTAGACATCATCTCTGTAGTTGCTCGAATCGCGCAGGAACTGTTCTATCAGATAGCCGTTCGCACCGTGCAGCTCGATACCGTCGAATCCCGCCTGCATGGCGTTCTCGGCAGCCCGTACGAAATCCTGCACGACGTCACGGACTTCGCGCGTTGTAAGCGCACGCGGCGTGACCGTGTCCTTGAACCCAGCGGGTGTGAACGACTGCACATTCGGGTTGAGGGCCGAAGGCGCTACCGGCAATTCGCCGTCATGAAAATCCGGATGCGAGATGCGGCCTACATGCCAAAGCTGAATGAAGATATGGCCGCCACGTTCGTGTACCGCATCGGTCACCTCGCGCCAACCGCGAATCTGGGTCATGGAATAGATGCCGGGCGTGTGGATATAGCCCGCGCCCTGCGGCGAGATTGGGCTGGCTTCGGTCACGATGAGTCCGGCGCCGGCGCGTTGTGCGTAGTATTTGGCATGCAACTCGGTGGGCGCAAGCTCGGGATTGTCCGCGCGACTGCGGGTCATCGGTGCCATCACCACGCGGTTCGGCAGGGTATAGGGGCCGAGCTTCACCGAGGTCAACAGGGGCTGTCGTTGTTCCATCGTAGTATTCCTTCTTTATTCCAGCAGCATATGCAAATATTTACGAATTTCGATATTAAATGCGTCACAAATACAGGCTTGGGTGCACTTACCGATTCAAGGTTTTCATGCCCGCTTCTGAATAACGGGTGCCGGCCGCGGCGTCGGCAGGGAAGACTGCATCGATTGTGGCCAGTTCCTCGTTGTTCAAATGCACATCGAGAGCGCCGATGTTGTCGTCCAGATACTTGCTGTGCTTGGTGCCCGGGATCGGCACCAGGTCATCGCCCTGCGCCAGCACCCACGCCAGCGCCAACTGTGCGGGTGTGCAACCCTTGTCGGCCGCCAGACGTTCGATCGCCTGCACCAGTTTAAGATTCTTCGAAAAATTCTCGTCCTGAAAGCGCGGGCTATGGCGGCGGTAGTCGTCCTCGGAAAAATCGTCCGGGCTGCTAATTGCGCCGGTGAGGAAACCGCGTCCGAGCGGGCTGTAGGGCACAAAGCCGATACCGAGTTCGCGACAGGTATCGAGTATGTCGTTTTCCACCTCGCGGCTCCACAGCGAATACTCGGTTTGCAAGGCCGTGATCGGGTGCACGGCGTGGGCGCGGCGAATCGTGTCGGGCGCGGCTTCGGAGAGACCCAGATAGCGAACCTTGCCGGCCTTCACCAATTCCGCCATGGCGCCGACGGTGTCCTCGATCGGGGTTTCGGGGTCCACGCGGTGTTGGTAGTAAAGATCGATGGTGTCCAGACCCAAGCGTTTCAGGCTTGCGTCGCACGCCTTGCGCACGTAGTCCGGGTGACCATTCACGCCTTGGAATTCGCCATTCGGGCCACGTACGTTGCCGAATTTCGTTGCGAGCACAACTTCGTCCCGGCGGTCGCGGATGGCGCGCCCAACCAGTTCTTCGTTGCGGCCCACTCCGTACATGTCGGCCGTGTCGAGGAAGTTCACCCCGGCATCGAGTGCGTGATGGATGACGCCGATTGATTGTGCATCGTCACCCGTGCCGTAAAACTCGCTCATGCCCATGCAGCCCAGACCGATAGCTGATACGTTCAGGCCGTTGTGGCCGAGGGTGCGTGTTTTCATGAAGTGCCTCCTTGCGGAATTCGGAAATATGTCAGGACAAAATTACAGGTCCTGCTGCAGGAATGCGCCCACCTGTCGCAACGTGTCCTCGTTGCGCACATAAAAGGTCCATTGCCCGCAGCGCTTGGCCTGGATCAGACCGGCCTGCTGGAGCTGGGCCAGGTATTGCGAGGCGGTGGACTGGGAGAGATCGAGCTTTTTCTGAATCTCGCCCACGCATACGCGCCGTTCGCGGCATTCACCGTTCGGCGCCGGGCCGAAATGTTTGTCGGGATCGCGCATCCAGCGCAAAATCTTGAGCCGCGACTCGTTGGCCAGTGCCTTGAAAACCAGTACCTCATCCATGCGTATTAGTATATCTAGAAATTTCGATATGTCAATTCCTTGGTTGGAAACGAGACAGCGGTCCTACTCTGGGCCAGCGAGACTTTCCAGGGTGCGTCCACGGGCCTCGGGGCCGCGGGCGATCCACGGCATCATGGCAGCGACGCCGATCAGGTAGAAAAGCCCGGCGAGGATCAGGGCGGCTGTTACCGAAAAGCGGGCGGCCACGAAGATAAGCAGCGGCGGCGACAACCCGGCGGCAACCCGCCCGGCCGCCACCGAGGCGCCAATGCCGGTGGCGCGGCTGCGGGTGGGAAAAATTTCCGCGAAGGCAGGATAGGCGGCAACCCAGCTTCCATTCGCGACCGCGCTGGCAAGTACATAGGCAGCCAGGGTCGCCCCCGGTCCGACGGTCAATGCGACCGCGATGAGCATCATGGCCAGCGCGGTGACTATGTAGAAACCGGTAACAGTGGCCTTGCGGCCCACCCGCTCGATCAACCATGCAGCCACCAACGAGCCGACCAGCGCGCCACCGCCGCCGACCAGATAAAACAGGGGCGTACCGGCGAAACTCAGATGCAGAGCCGGGATAATGGCAAGCGGGATCAGGGCAAATAGACCGTAGTAGCCGGCTGCTTCGGACATGTCGAGCGCAGCGCCAAGCGCGAGCCGCGCGCGGTATTTTTGCCACAGAAGTTTGAATTCTGCGAACCAGGCGCCCGCTGAATGAGGTGCCTGTGGCGTGTGGTGCCACGGTGTGGCTTTGCTACTGCCGGTGATACGTTCCAAGGCGGCGTGCGCTTCGGCTTCCCGCCCCCGGCTCATCAGCCAGCGCGGCGATTCCGGCAGGGTACGCCGTGCCCACAGGGCGAAGATCGCGACGATCGCACCGCTGGCGAACACGATCCGCCAGGCAATATGCGGCGGTGCGACGGCCAGCACGGCAAGGGTGAGACCGCCGCCGAGCAGCGCTCCCACCGGCCAGAAACTCATCACCAACGCAGCGGCACGACCGCGGCGGCGCGCGGGCATCAGCTCGGCGATGGCGGCATTCACAGCCGAGTATTCCGCACCGACACCGATCGCGGCGATCACCCGCAGCACAAGGAACATCCAGAAGTTGAGCGCAAACGCCGTGGCGAAAGTGGCGGTTGCATAGAGCACGAGCGTCCAGATGAACAGGCGCCGCCGTCCGAAACGGTCGGCCAGCCAGCCGAAGGCGAGCGCACCCACCAGGATGCCGGCGAGCCACAGCGAGATCGTGAGTGTACTTTCGAGCGCGCTGAGCGACCACTGCTCGCGCAGGATCGGTAGCACGTTGCCAACCAGCGTGACCTCGAAGGCGTCGAGCATCCAGCCAAGACCGAGCGCAAGCAGGATGCGCGTATGGATCGGGCGCCAGCCGCCGGTATCCAGGCTTTGCAAAAGCGAGGCATTGGATGTGTCGGAGTCGGGGCTGTTCATGGTTGAACCTCGGAGAGGGAAGCGTGGGTGTGGAGACCAGCATTTTGCACGGCTTCGTCGAGACGGTAGGCGGGGCCATCGCAAAGGCGCCGGAAGTAACTAGTGTGGGCACTGCTGCCCTGGGGCCAACGGGCAAGGAAACGGTCGAGCCACGCAGTCTGGTCGTAATCGAGTCGAACGGCGTCGCAGCGTAACGGGCCTAATCGAAAACCATACAGGCTGGCCGTCGGCACTTCATTCCCTGCGGAAATGCGTGTAGCGATGCCGTAATGTGTGCCCTCGAAGTTGGGCATGCCGGCCGCACCATTATTGAATAGTGCGCGGGGTTCGCCATCTACCGTAAGGCGGCTTGCGCACGGCAGGCAGGTGTGTGCCGAGGCGATGACGCGGGCGTCGGTCACGCGAAAGGCGGTGGATAATGAGGCCCACGAAGTGGGTGGCTCCATGACGCCAAGCCGGCGACGCAGCGGTGCATCTTCCGCTGCCAGATGCTCGGCCGCGAATTGCCAACCGGCGAGCGATTCGGTGTCGCCGTGTACGGCCACGATCCGTTCGCCGCCAACCTGGGCCGCAAGCACCTTGGGTAATGTCGTTAATTGGGCGCGTTCTGCCGGAGGTGCGATCTCGTGCAGGCGTTCGATGATGGCGTTCGAGTGAGTCACAACGGCATCGGATACGTAATCGGGATAAGCGCAGCCGCAGTCTGCCCTTGAAGCCGGCGAACCCAGTTCCGCCTCGACGTTGCCGAGCATGGGACACCACTCGAAAACTCTGGCGTTGACGAGGCTGAACCATTCGGGCTCGGCGTCGAACCAGTGAAAATCGCCGTTGAAGATCACTGCAACCCGCTGCCCGGCTCGCGCATCGCGCGCCGCGAGTTGCTCCAGCGCATCGAGCGCTTCCAGGTTGCCGTACAAGCCGCCGGCCACATACACCGTGTCGGCCTCGATCACCGACGCCTCGCTGAATTCGTTCGGCGCATAGCGGTAATGCACCGGGCAAGTGCGCCCGGGGTTGGGGGCGACGGCTGCGGACTCAGAAGGCATGAATCCAGCGTACCAGCACGCTGTTCGTGCGCACCACATCGCGTCCTTCCAGTCCGTAGTGGAAAGAGCCGGTCAGCGAGCCACCACCGATATGCCAGCGCAGACCGGCGACTGCGGCGAGCTCGTTGCCGCTGCCGGCGGCGCGGACAGGGGCATTCAAGCCCAGCACAAGAGCTGCTGTAAAAAGAACTGGAACAAGGCCAGAAAGGATTTTCGTTGCATGTTCATTCCACGCGGCTGCGTAAGTTCAGGCCTGGTGGCACATTTTTACGCCTGCCTGCAATTGGGTCGGACTACGGCGCTACAACTTACAGCGATCTGCAAGTTTTCCTGTCGTATGGTTACATACGTTCACAATCACGATTTCGATGCAGTGGAGAATGGGCCATGGAACAGGATAAACGGGTGTAAATCACGTTATTGGCGCTGCTGCTGACAGTATTTCTGGTGATACTGATCTGGACGGTGGACAAGTTCGTCCGCCCGGAACACGCTGCCGCCCTACTGAGTCATTTTTACGCACTCAAGGGGTCCGGTGTCGCCGCCGTGTATATACCCTGGCTGATGCTTGGCGCTTGTCTGCTGAGCGAATACGCTACGCTGACGGTGGACGGCAGGCGCGCAATCGCGAAGCACGTTTAGAAACGCCCTCGAACGGAGACGCGTAGGAGTGAGCTTGCTCGCGATGGGTTGCCACCAGGAATCGCGAACCTCCCGCATACCGGTTTCTATAGTTATGACAATGGGTTAGCCCCATTCCACAATCCCTTGACGGATTATCGCCCTGGCTCATATACCTGGGGTGAGCTTCGTCGTCTCGCTCGTTTGCCTGGCTGCATCCATCCCCTCCCGTCATCCGTATAAGTCGATGGACATAACCCCACTTTCAGGATGCTCAAATTGCCGGAGCCGCAGCAAAGGCAATGTTTACCACGTCAGCGCCGCAACCCGATGAGGCAAGTCTATGAATGATTTGAACACAAGGATACTTACACCGGAAGAAATTCGTGCCCGGCAACCCGATGCCATCCCGACCGACGCCCTCACGCCACTCGAGCGGACGCGGGCGCGGGTCGAACGGGCCGGGCAGTGGAATGAGACCCAGCATCTTGGCCGGCGCTTTGCAATCGGCTGTGTCGCCCTGGAAATCACGCAGCGATGCAACCTCGATTGCACCTTGTGCTACCTCTCGGAGAGTTCCGAAGCCCTCAAGGACATTCCACTCGAGGAAGTGTTTCGTCGCATCGACATGATCCATACTCATTATGGTCCCGGCACGGATGTGCAGGTGACCGGCGGTGATCCAACCTTGCGCAAGGCCGATGAGATTGTGCAGATCGTGCGCTATATCCGTTCCAAGGGCATGCGCGCATCGTTCTTCACCAATGGGATACTGGCCAAGCATGAGCTGCTCAAGGATCTGGTCGCCGCCGGCCTGACCGACATTGCATTCCATGTCGACATGACGCAGGAACGCAAGGGCTTTGCGAACGAGATGGAACTCAATGTCCTGCGCGACAAATGTATCGAACAGGCCAGTGGCCTGAAGTTGCAGATATTTTTCAATACCACGGTGTTCGACGGAAATTTTCACGAGATTCCGCAGCTCGCGCGCTATTTTGCCGACCACGCCGATCGTGTGCAGCTCGCCTCGTTCCAGTTGCAGGCCGATACCGGCCGTGGCGTGCTGCATGAGCGCGGATACGAAATCAGTACCGCCAGCGTTCAGACGCAAATCGAACGCGGCATCGGAAACCGATTGGAATTCGGCGGCCTTGGAACCGGCCATCCCGATTGCAATCGATCGGCGATTACCCTCGTGGCCAACGGCCACGTACACGGTATATTCAGCAATCTCGAGTACGCCGGCGAGTTGCTGCGTGGAACGGCCAAAATCAATTTCGATCGCGCCAACAAAAAGCTCACCGGATTGCGCGTGTTGCTGGCCATCGCGCTGAGACCGAAATTGGCGGTGCACTCGATTATCCACTATGGCTGCCTTGCCTGGCGCATGCGCGGTGACGTGTGGCGTGCACGCGGTCGCGTTCACGCCCTGGGATTTTTCATCCACAACTTCATGGATGCCGAACACTTGCAATGCGATCGCGTGAACAGTTGCTCGTTCATGGTCATGACGCCGGATGGACCGCTGTCGATGTGTTTGCACAATGCCAAGCGGGACGACTATCTGGTACGTCCGATCAAGATCAAGCGCGACGGCGAAGCGCAGTGGTGGAATCCGGTGACCGGCACCACTACGGCTGCGCTGCCAGACGATGTGACCGTGCAACTGACCCGAAAAAACGCGCGTGGGCGCGCCAAACAGGCATTGGATACCTGTCGCAAACATACCGCTGAGGAGGTCAAGTCATGAAGGCTAAAGTGCTGCTCGTGTTGTTGGTTTCCCTTGTTTCCTTTGTTTCCGGATGTGCCATCTTGCCACCAGAGATTCCGGCCAAGGCACAAACCGGGCCGCTGCCAACTATGCAGCAAGCGAACAAGGCATGGGCCGAGGTGCTGCATCGCTACGTCAACGACTCCGGCCACGTCGCTTTTCACGCACTCGCCAAGCACCCCGAGTTACTGCACGAAGTCGTGCGCTGGGTCGGCGCAGTCACTCCGCGCAATCATCCTGCATTGTTTCCCAACAAGGATGCCGTGCTGGCGTATAACATCAATGCCTACAACGCACTCGCGATGAATCAGATACTGCGATTCGGTATCCCGAAAGAACTCTCGTTGTTCACGCGCTACCGGTTTTTTGTCTCCTCTGTTGTGATGATCGGCGGCAAGAAAATAAGTTTGGAGGATTATGAGGACATGATACGCAAGCTGGGCAATCCACTCGTGCATGTGGCGCTCAACTGCATGTCCGCGAGTTGTCCGCAATTACCGCGTGTACCGTTTGCGGCGGCTACTATCCAGAAGCAGCTCAATAGCCAGGCGCATCGGTTCTTCAACAAAACACGCAATGTGCGCGTCGACAACAAAACGCAGACCGTTTATTTTTCGAAGATTCTCGATTTCTATACCAGTGATTTCAAGGCGGTGGCACCATCGCTGATCGCTTTTGTCAATCGCTATCGAGAGCAGAAAATACCGAAAAACTATCACGTGCGCTTCATGGACTACAACTGGACCGTCGTGCAACAGCACTGAGGATTCAATACCATGACGAGAGTGCAGCGGACGCTGCGGATAGTGCTGCGCATCGGTTTCGCTGCATTGCTGTTGACCACCGGCATCGCGAAATTGATCGACATGTCCGGTTTTGCAGCCGTCGTCAACAGCTATGCGCTGCTGCCGACGGCACTCACCGTGGTCGCCGCCTGGGTGCTGGCGTTGACCGAAGTCGGCCTCGGCCTGTGGCTGTTGTCGAACTGGTGTGGTGTGGCTTCGGCTACCGTGCTTGTTGCGTTGCATGTGATGTATCTATTCTGGCTGGTGCAAGCGCTACTGCGCGGCCTCAAGCTGCCCAATTGCGGCTGCTTCGGCGTGTATTGGCCGCGCGCACTGCACTGGACCACACTGATCGAGGATTTGGTACTGCTCACATTGGCAGTTAGCTTGTACTGGTTGCAACGAAGGAGAACAGCATGAACCGTGCCGCACTGATTTTTTTCACGCTTCTGGCGTCGTTCGCGACGCCCGCATTGGCCGCTCAATCTGCATTTCCGGCCAAGGCCGAGGCGAATGGAACGACGTTGGTTCTCAACGGCCAAGGGCCCCGGCTGTACGGTTTTTTCCGTGTCACAGTGTATCGCGCCGCCTTGTACCTGCCCAAACGTAACACGACCGCCAAACAAATACTCAATGTCGATGCACCGCGAATGATCCGCATGCATTACCTGCATGATGTTTCCGCCGATGATGTGCGTAAGGCCTGGCGTGCTTATCTGCACAAGAATTGCACGGGGCACTGCCATTGGCCGGCGCCGGGAGTCGACGCGTTCCTTGCGCTCGTCGGTGCCGTGCACGCGGGGGACAACCAGACTTATGTGTTCGTTCCCGGCCGCGTCGACTTCAGCGTCAACGGCGTGAAGATCGGCCACGTGCAAGCGGCCGGGTTTCCTGCGTTGTTGCTCTCGACCTGGATTGGCGCGGTGCCCACCACGCAACAGTTAAAACAGGATTTGCTCGGTGGCGATAGCGGCGGGTAACACTGCGTTTGCGCAGATAGGGTCCAACGTCGGACCGACAAGGCGCCGCAACGGTCGACCCGTGCTGCAGGTTCTGTAGTTACTATTTGTGCAGGCGGATGCGAGCGATGGCGCCGCGTGTGTCTTCGCGGTTGGCGAGCGTGAGCGTGCCGCCGTGGGCTTCGACGATCTGGCGCGCGAGCACCAGGCCGATGCCACTGCCACCGGGCTTGGTGGTGAAGAACGGCACGAACAGGTTTTCGCTTTGGGGCAGGCCATTGCCTTCGTCGAGGATGTCGACTTCCATGCGTCCCTCGTGGCTGTGCCAGTGGACTTCCACTGCGCCGCCGGTTTCGAGTGCGGCATCGGCGGCATTCTTGATCAGATTGATGAGCGCCTGTTCCAACTGCGACGGGTCGGCCTCCAGGCGCAGATGATCGGGGCCGTCCGTGGCCACCTTGAGCCGCGTTTCCAGTGCGACGAGCCGGTGCAATAAATCGCCCAGGTCGAGCGGTTGCGGATGCGGCGGCGGTAGCCGGGCGAGGTCGGCGTAACGGCGAATAAATTCGGACAGATACCGCGCGCGGCGTTCGATCAGGTCCAGACCGCTCTCCAGTTCCTGGCGCGGGGCTGGTTCGGCTTCCGTTTTTTCCAGCCGCCGTCGCAACGTGTCGGCGGCCGACTGGATCGGTCCCAGCGAGTTGCTGGCTTCGTGGGCGAGTACGCGGATGAGGCCGCGCCAGGTGCGCCGTTCCTCTTCACGCAGGGCTTGCGACAAATCGTTGATTACGAGTAGGCGGTGCGCGCGACCGCCACGACGGAAGCGTGCCATGCGCACTTCCCATGGACCCTCGCCACCTGGAAAGTGGCGGCTTTCGCGGCGTGGTGTGCCGGCTTCCAGCCAGTCGGCCAGATTTAACTCTTCAGCCCTATGCCCGATCAGTTCCGCCTCGTTACTGCCGAGCAATTTCAGGGCCGCGGTGTTAGCGCCGACGAGCCGATCCACGGAGTTGAACACCAGGATTACCAGATCGAGCGTGGACAGCAATTTGCCGAGCAGGGCATCGGATTCGATGCCGGCACGTTGCAGTCCAGCCAAGTCTTCACCCAACAGATTGACGGCAGCGAGTGTGCGGCCATAGCTGCCGGCCTCGCGACGCGCGCGCAGGCCGTATTCACCCTCGCGCACACCATGAATCAGGCCGGACAACCGTTCGAAGTTGCGGCTCAACCGGCGGGCAATGCGCAGCGTCACGGCAAAGACGATGAGCAGCGCACCTGCAAACCCGGTCCAGAGTGCCCAGCGTGGCATCGGTGTGAGTGCAGCCAGCACGAACAGGGCAAGCGCGGGCAGCGCACCGAACAACGCTAGCGTGGCGAGCCGCCATTCCAGCGGGATGAATCTCACGTGCGGTGCTTGGCGAGACGCCGGTAGAGCGCGCTGCGCGAGAGGCCGAGTTGGCGCGCGGCGGCTTCGGCATCGCCGCCGGCGCGATCGAGGGCGCGGCGCAGCAGGTAGCGCTCGGCCTGTTCGAGCGACATCGTCTCCAGCGATAAATCGCTACCCGTCTCCGGCAGACGCAAATCGGACACGCCGATTCGGGCGCCTTCGCTCAACAGCACCGCACGCTCGATAACGTGTGCCAGTTCGCGGATGTTGCCGGGCCAGTCGTAGCTCACCAGTGCCTCGCTCGCTGCGTCGTCGAAACCCTCCTGTGTTTTGCTGTGTCGGGTTGCGAAACGGGCCAGGAAATGATGGGCGAGTAGAGCAATGTCGTCCGGGCGTTCGCGCAACGGCGGCAAGTGTATTTCCACCGTGTTCAGGCGGTAGAACAAGTCTCCGCGGAATTCGCCGGCCGCGATGCGTGCCGCAATATCGGCGTTGGTCGCCGCGACGATGCGCACGTCGATCTGGCGCGGTCGGGTTTCGCCGAGGCGCTCCACCGTGTGGCTTTCCAGCACGGTCAACAGGCGGGATTGGGCCGCCGCGGTGGTGTTGGAAATTTCGTCCAGAAACAGCGTGCCACCGTCGGCCAGTTCGAAGCGCCCGGCTTTGTCTGTACGCGCGTCGGTAAAGGCGCCGCGCGCATGGCCGAACAGTTCGCTTTCGAGCAGTGTTTCGGGTAACGCGCCGAGATTCACATGTACGAAGGGCGCTTCGCTACGCCCGGAGCGACGGTGAATCTCGCGTGCCACCAGACCTTTGCCGGTGCCGCTTTCGCCGGTGATAAGTACGCCGACATCACCCTGTGCGACCTTGGTCACCATGTCCATGACACTCTGCATGGCACGCGAGCGGAAAATGATTTCGCTTTCCGGCCGCGGTTCGACTTCGGCGCGCAGGCGCTGGTTCTCGGCGCGCACGCCGGTCAGCGTCATCTGGTTGTTGATCACCGAAAGCAGCCGTGCGTTCTCCCAGGGCTTTTCCAGAAAATCGTTGGCACCGGCGCGCATTGCTTCCACCGCCAGCTCCACATTGCCCCAGCCGGTCAGCACGATCACCGGAAGATCCGCATCGCGCGCACGGATTTCTTTCAGTAGTGCCAAGCCTTCTCGCCCGGAGGTGGTGTCGGCGCGGAAGTTGAGGTCGAGAATCAGCGCCGCGCAGCCGGATTGCTCCAGCGCCGTGAGCACTTCCGCCGGTGAGGCGGCCGTTTCCACCGCGTAGCCTTCGCCGGACAGGAACAAGGCGAGCGCCTCGCGCACGTCCGGTTGGTCGTCGGCAATCAGGATGCGGGTCTTGCTCATCGATCCATGATTTCGCAGGCCGCTTCCAGGGTTTGCGCCCGCTGTGGAAAGGCTTTTAGCAATGCGCGATCCGCAGTTACCAGCGGAACGTCGAGCTGCTCGGCTACAGCCACAAATTCGCAATTGTAGGCGGTGCAACCACTTTCCAGTGCCAACTGAAACACCCGTTCCGAGCCCGGCAAATGCTCGCAGTCCGAGAGCCAGCGTTCGGCGCTGTGCATCACCTCAGCAGCAACAGGTCGATCCAACCGTTTCCGATGCACTTCGCCGAGAAGAACGTTGCGAAACTCCGAACGCCACAATAGAGGCGCATGCCATTCCGGTTCGCGTTCGAGTAAAAGCAGGGCATCACGGTTTTGCGCCGACTTCAACCAGGCATAGGCGATGATGTTGGTGTCCACCACGATCACGGACAGCCTTCCCGGCGCAGTTGTTCGATCTCGGAGTTGGGGACTTGGCGCATGCGGGCATGGAAGCCTTCGAGTTCCCGCACCAGATCGGCCACGGTCCGTTCGCCGCGGCTGTGCAGGTTTTCCTCCAGCGTCGCGATGATCTCCCCGTTCAAGCTGCGGTGCCGTCGTTTGGCCTGCTCTTTCAGGGTTCGATAGAGCGGCTCGGGCAGATTTTTTACGGTAATGCTGGGCATGGCAAAATCTCATGGTTGCGATTTCCACCATTATAGTGCCGAAATGGTTGCATTGGCTTCATTTTCCCAGACTACTGTTACTGCGGATTCAGGGTTCCGGCGAGTGCTGTGCGCCGCACCCGGCGAGCGGGCAGCCAGGAAGCGAGCACCACCACGAGGCCGAGCACGAGCGCGGGCACAATATAGGCCGCGGGTGAGAGCAGGCTCACGCCGTACAACTGACCGTGCAAAAATCGCCCGAAGAGGAACGCAAGTCCGATTCCGAGGACGGCACCGAATGCCCACAGGGCAATGCCTTGCCCCAGTACCATCCACTCGATTTTCCACGGTCGCGCACCGAGCACGAGTCGAATCGCGAACTCGCGTTGTCTGAGCCGGGTGAGATAGGCGACCACGCCGTAGGTGCCTACGCTCGCGAGCACGAAAGCCAATAGACCGAAGGCGATCAGCAGGCTCGCCAGTGCCGAGGTGCCTTGTGCGGAATTGGCAATGAGTGTCTGCATGGGTTGAAAGGCGAGCAGGCTCTGTTCAGGCAACGCTTGGTGTACGGCGCTCCGAATCTCTTTTGCAAGCAGTTTTTGAGACAGCTTGGAGCGCACGAGGATGTCGGTTGAGCCGCCCCAAAAGTTGAATGCCGTGTGTGACTCGGGCACGAAGACTGTAAGACTGCCCGTGGCATGGTGAGACGCGAATTGGTCCCGAATCGTACCGACCACCCCCACGATTCGCCATGTCACGCCATTACTACGAATGGCTTTTCCAACAACGTTTATGTGACCAAATAGCGTCTTGGCGAAGCGCTCGTCCACTACCAAAACATGCGCGTCCGTTGCGATGTCGCTAGCCTGGATCAGGCGCCCCGACACCAGACGTAGATCCATAGTGCGTAGCAGGTCGGGGCCGGCCAGTGTAACCGCGGCGCTGTGAGGAGGCACACCCGAATCCATTTCGTTTGCGGGTTGGAACGTTCCTACCGAGCTGGTTCCCGTAAACGGAACGCCTTCCCCGATCGCGCTGTTCGTAACGCCGGATATGCGCGCCACGGCAGCGCGCAGGCGTTCGTTCGCGGCATGCCACCCGCCCCAATTGTTGTATTGAGGCCCTTGAAGATTCAGGCTGGCAACGTAGAGGTGGCGCGCGTTAAAGCCCGGGTTGGGACTGAGCATGTTGCGCAGCGAGAGGCCGAGCAGCGAGGCGGTCGCAAGCAGCAAAATGGCCAGCGCGATCTGCGCGGTGCTCAGCCCCTTGCGCAGCCGGCGCGTGGCGCGATTGCCCGCTGCGCCCCGACCGCCGCCGTAAAGCAGACTGGCGGGCCTGCGCGGGCGCACGATAAAGAGTTGCGGCAGCGCGAGTACCGCAAAACTGAGCACGAGTGCTATCCCAAATGCGGCCGGCCAGATGCCAGCGCTACCGGAAAGCTTGAAAGCGGTATCCTGCGCGGCGATGCCGAAATGCACAAACGCGCGTGTTCCCAAATGCGCCAGCGGCCAGGCAATCAGCGTGGTCAGCACGGCGAGCGGCAGGGCCTCCAGTAAACTGCTAAGCAGCACTTGCGTGCGTCCGGCACCCAGCACGACGCGCAGCGCCCACTCTTCACGGCGGCGCAGCGCTCGAACCAATGCGAGATTGGCGAGGCTAGCTATCGCGAGCAGCAACAGCGCCGCCGCGCCCCACTGCATGACGCGCAAATGTCCGGTCGTGGCGCCGCCCATCCACTGCCGCCAAGACATATGGTTCACATAGAAGCCAAGTTGTCCGAGTTGCCTTTGTGCCGATGGTTTATTATTTTGTTCGAGCCGAGTCCACGCACTTTTGATCTGCGTGTTCACAGCCGCGGACGTAACCCCCGGTTTAAGACGCGCGATCATCTGCCAGTTGATGGTCGTAAGGCGGCCCATGCTGAAATCCACGGGATATAACACTACGGGCAACCATAGCACCGTGCTTTGGGTGGGAAAGTCGAAGTGCTGCGGCATAACGCCGACGATCGTGTATTGCTTGCCATTGACGCGAAGCGTGCGCCCGAGTACGTGGTGGTCGCCATGGAACGCACTTTGCCAGAGCCGATAGCTCAACACGGTTTCCGAGGGTCCGTCCGGGCGGTTCGACGCTGGCTTAATCCAGCGTCCGAACAAGGGCTGAACGCCCAGTGTGGTGAACACCGATGCCGTCACATGTGACGACACGAGACTGCGCGGTTGCTCTCCCGGAATCACCATCGTAACGTGCGTGCCCCAGCTTCGCACTAGGCCACTTGAAGCGATGGCAGGGATTTTACCCAGTCGTTTATAGGCGGCTGCTGAGATGTTTCCCTTCGAAAACGAGAGTTTGCGTGCACCGAGGTAGACGTTGACAAGCCGTCCTGCGTGCGGATAGGGCAAAGGCTTCAGCAGGTAAGCGTGCAAAGCCGTGAACACCGCGCCGTTCGCGCCAATCCCGAGCGCAAGCGTCAACACGAAGGCCACGACGAAACCCCACTCGCGGAGCAGACGGCGCAACGTCTGCCCGAATTCACTGGTTACATTTTCAATTGCTGTAAACATATCGGTTTCTCCTAAAAGTTATTGCGGGCGGAGCAGGGCGAGGAGATTGGCGCGGCGAGCCCGACGTGCCGGGATGGCGGTGGCGAGCAGGGCGGCGAGCGCCATCACCAGGGTTGCGGCGACGTAGGCGATGGCGGTGCCGGTTCCAGTGCCGGTAATCAGACCCGATAGTGCGCGGGCGAGCAGGAAGCCACCGACGATGCCGAGTACGGCGAGCGTTGCACCTTGCGCCAGCGCCAATAAGTTGATGCGTCCCGGCGTCGCGCCGAGCGCCTGACGTACGGCAAATTCGCGGAGACGCAGACGAATCAGATACGCGACCGTGCCGTAGGTGCCGACGCCGGAAAGCACCAACGCCAACAGACTGAACAAGCCAAAGAGAACCGGTAAGGCCTGATCGTCGTGGTATGCACGTTGCTTGAGCGCCTGCATCGACTGGACGGAGCTGAACGCCTGTAACGGCGCTAATTTATGCAGCAAAGCGTCGAGTTCATGCTTCATTGTCGATACCGGCAGATTACTCCGAACGGCAAGGCTTAAACCGAATCCGACATCGAATCCGGCGGGTGTGAGCGCTATCGAATAGGGAAGCCACAATGTCCCCGATGCGGGATAGCGCGTATGCGCACGCCAACGAATGTGACGAACAGTACCCACTACCCGGAATTTCCGGCCGCCTCGCTCGATTTGTCGACCGACGGCTTGGGTAGTGCCGAACAGCGCCATGGCAAGGCTGTTGTCCATCACGGCTACCCGCGCCTTGGCATTGATGTCGCCGGGCCCAATCAGACGCCCGTGAACAAGCGATACCTGCAAAGCGGTCAGCGTATGGCCGTCCACCAATCCCACATTGGCTTGCATATTTTGGGGTGCAGCGCTATCCGCCGCGCTGACGTTGTAGCCAGTGAGCTGATTACCGAAAGGCAGTATGCTCGCCACGCCCGCGCTTACGACGCCAGGCAAGGTTCGCGCCGCGTTGCCGAAGTCACGGTAGAAAGCCAATCGCGATGTCTGATCGTGGAATCGTGCACCGTGAAAACTCAGCTCGGCAACGATCAAATGCTGTGAATTGACTCCGATCGGATGTGAAGACGCCTGTTTGAACGTCAGGCCGAGAAGCGCGGCATTGGTCATAAGCGCGACGCCGAGCGCGATCTGAACGACCGTCAAGCTACGCTGGGTTAATCGTGCACGCCCGCTCATGCCGCCGCGCCCGCCCTCACTCAACTTCGCGAGCAGACGTTTGCGAGACGCGAACGCAGCGGGCAAAGCCGCAAGCGCGCCGATTACGCAACCCAGCGCCAAACTGAACAGCACGATCCAGACGTCGGGCGTAATGTGAAATGCCGTGCCGGCAGTGCCGATACCGTAACGAGCGATAAGCATCGTGCCCCACCAGGCAAGGCCCACCGAGATTACACCGCCTATAAAGCCAAGCGGCAGGGTCTCGGCAAGCGCGGCACACCATAAGTCGACACGGCTTGCGCCCAAGGCCACCCGCAACGCCGTCTCGTGGCGGCGCGCGAGCGTGCGCACCGTCACCAGATTGGCGAGTATCGCTGCTGTTAACAACAAAAGGAGCGCTGCACCAAGTTCAATCAAAAGCAAGCGCATACCGACCGCGCCGATCAGCACCTCGCGAAGCGGCTTTGTCACGATATGGTAATGACGCTTCTTGAAAAAAGCCTGCGCTCCGGTCGAAGTCTTGCCGAGCTGGCGCAACCCAAGCGCGTTCAATTCCCGCGCCGCAGCCTCCAGGCTGACGCCAGAGCGCAAGCGAGCCACAAAACGCCAGCTCCGCTGATGAAACATTCCATCAGGCGTCAATGCAGCCGGATTGATCGTGAGCGGCAGCCAGAACTTGGCACGCCGCGAGGAAAAGTTGAACGAGGACGGCATGACGGCGACGACGGTATACGGCGCTGCGTTGACACGGATTGTCTCACCGATGACGTTCGGATTCCCATGCATCGCGTTTTCCCAAAACTCGTAACTCAGCACGACTTCATTCGGCCCACCGGGCTTGTCGGCGTCCGCGCCAAAGGTTTGGCCGAGAAAGGGCGCGACACCCATCGTCTTGAACCAGGACGCCGTCGCCATGCCCATATGCACCGTACGCGTGGGAGCATCCCCTAGCGTCAAGGTTCCTTCCGAGTCATCATCAACAAGTCCCCCATCGGAAAGACTCTTCGCATTGTGACGCAAATAGTTATAGGTCGAAGCGGAGATAGCCCCACTTCCATTGGACCACTGTTCAGCCACGACAAGGCGTCCCGCATGCGGATATGGCAGCGGCGCAAGAAAATACCCGCGCAACGCACTGAAAAGTGCCGCGTTCGCACCCACGCCGAGCGCGAGCGTAATGATGAAAATCGCCGCGAATGTGGGATCGCGAGCCAATTTTCGTACGCCGTTGCCGAAGCCTGGAAATGCAAAGCGTGAAAAGGTCATTTCAATGCCTCCTTATTGCGGACGGAGCAACGATAGGAGATTGGCGCGACGGGCGCGGAGCGCCGGGATGGCGGTGGCGCCGAGGGCGGCGAGCGCCATCACCAGCGCCGCGGCGACGTAGGCGGTTGCAGTACCCGTGCCTGCACCCGTAATCAATCCCGAAAGTGCGCGGGCGAGCAGAAAGCCACCGACCACGCCAAGCACGATGCCGAGTACGGCGAGCGTTGCGCCTTGTGCCAACGCCAGCACGCCGATGCGCCCCGGCGTCGCGCCGAGTGCCTGACGTACGGCGAATTCGCCAAGGCGCAGGCGAATCAGGTACGCCACCGTGCCGTAGGTTCCGACCGCGGCGAGCACAAGCGCGAGCAGACTGAACAGGCCGAACAACACCGGCAACGCCTGATCGCCATGATAGACGTGACCCTTCAGGTCGCTCATGGATTCAATAAAACCGAAGGCTTGATTCGGTGCGAGCTTGTGTAGCGTGGTTTCGAGTTCGCGTTTTACCGTTTCCAGCGGTAAGCCGCTGCGCACGGCCAGATCCATAGTCGGGCCGGCGTAGAAGGTGGAATCCGCGGGCGCGGTCGAATACGGAAGCCACATCGTGCCCGCGCTACCGCCGCTCGCGTGTGCTCGCCAACGCACGGGGCGGATCACGCCGATCACACGGTAAGTCTGATTGAGCTTGATCTCGCGTCCAATCGCATCGGTGGTGCCGAACAGTTTCCGTGCGAGCAAGGTATCTATGACCGCCACGTCGGTTTTCGCATGAATGTCCGCTGCGTCTATCAATCGGCCGTGGACAAGTGGTGTTCCCAAGGCATGTAGCGCATGGCCGTCTACGAACTCGATGACCGAACTCACTCCACGTGGTTCGATGCCTCCAATGCCGTCCAGGCCGCCGTAGCTGTCCAGGCCGCCCGCAAAAGGCAGTTCGCTCGCGACGCCCGTATGCTTGATGCCCGGCAACGCACGCATCGCATTGCCAAATTCGTTATAAAAGGCGAGTTGCGATTTCTGATCGTGGAAGCGCGGGCCGTGGAAGCCGAGATCGGCGATGAACAGATGCGACGCATTCACTCCGATCGGATGCGATGAGGCATTCTTGAATGCGAACCCGAGTAGCGCGGCGTTAATCATGAGCGCAACGCCCAGCGCGATCTGCGCCACCGACAGGCCGCGCTGGGTCAGTCGCGCGTGGCGACCGATGCCGCCACGCCCACCTTCGCTCAATCGTGCAAGTAAACGTTTACGGGATGTAAAAGCCGCGGGCAAGGCCGCAATGGCTCCGACCACGCAACCGAGCACAAGGCTGAACAGCACCACCCAAAGATCGAGTGCGATAGAAAATGCCGTGCCGCCGGTGCCGATGCCGTAACGGGCAATAAGCGTCGTGCCCCACCAGGCAAGCCCGACCGCAAGCACACCGCCGATAAAACCCAGCGGCAGAGTTTCGGCAAGGGCTGCGCGCCACAACGCGACCCGGTTGGCGCCGAGCGCCATGCGGAGCGCCGCCTCATGGCGGCGCGCCAAGGTGCGCACCGTTACCAGATTGGCAAGAATCGCAATGGTCAAGAGCAAAAGCAACGCGGCACCGAGTTCGATGAGAAGCAGCCGTGTTCCGGCCGATCCAACCAGCGAATCGCGTAGCGTTTTGGTTCCGATATGGTAGTGATTCCTTTTGGCATGAGCCTGATCGCCCGGCGACATCAATTTGACTTGACGTTGGGCGAGCGCGTTCAATTCCCGTGTCGCGGCGCCCAGGTTCACATCAGGACGTAGTCGAGCGACAAAGCGCCATCCGTGCATGTCGAAAACCGCATCGGGCCCCAGCTTGGCCGGGTTAATTGTGAGCGGTATCCAGAACTTCACATTTTGGGACGGGAAATAAACTCCACGCGGCATCACACCGACTACGGTATGCGGCGAGGCATTGATATTCAACGTTTTCCCGACGACGTTCGGATCGCCGTGCATCGCGTCCTGCCAGAAGCGGTAAGTCAGCACGACCTCACGCGGTCCATTGGGTTTGTCTGCATTCGGGCCAAAAGTACGGCCCAGAAACGGCGCAACGCCCAGTGTCTTGAACCAGGAAGCCGTCACCGCATCCAGCCGCACTTTTTTCGCCTGGCTGTTCCCGATAGTGAGTATTCCGCCCGCTTCATGCGACAGCCCACCGGCGGAAATACTGCGCGCATTGCGACGCAGATAATCGTAGGTCGAAGCGGAAATCTGCCGCGCCCCCTGTATGCCCTGATCAATAACGATGAGCCGTCCGGCATCGGGATACGGCAACGGCGCAAGGAAATAGCCACGCAACGCACTGAACAGCGCTGCGTTTGCACCTACGCCAAGCGCAAGCGTAATAATGAAAATCACCGCGAACGCAGATTCACGCTTCAAGCGAG
>JBOHZI010000004.1:0-24704 GCA_050738295.1 Gammaproteobacteria bacterium | reverse complement strand
GGCCGCGGTCGAGATACTTAAAAAGGGCGGCAGCGCGGTCGATGCGGCGATCGCGGCCAACGCGGTACTCGGGCTGATGCAACCGGTGCTCAACGGCCTCGGCGGCGACTGCTTCGCCATCGTCTACGATCCCAAGACGCACAAGCTCTACGGGTATAACGGCTCCGGCTGGTCGCCGAAGGGCCGCGACCTGGCCAAGATGCAGGCCGAGGTAGCGGCCGCCTACAAGAAGGCGGGGATGAAGTCCTCGGATCAGATTCCTTTGTTCGGTTCGCTCTCCGTCACGGTGCCGGGCGTGGTCGATGCCTGGTTCGCGTTGCACAAGCGCTTCGGCAAGCTGCCGATGAGCGAGGACCTCGCGCCGGCCATTCACTATGCCAAGGTCGGTTTTCCGGTTACCGAAATCGTCGCGAAATACTGGAAAGGCAACTGGAAGGCGTTCCAGAAGAACCGCAAGTTGATCGAGGAATTCGCCAACGCGAAAAAGACCTACCTGATCGACGGGCACACGCCGTACCAGGGTGAGGTGTTCCACAATCCCGACCTCGCCAACACGCTGTCGATGATCGCCAAGGGCGGACGCGATGTGTTCTACAAGGGCAAGATCGCGCACACCATGGCCGATTATTTCAAGCATATTGGTGGTGATCTGCGTTATTCGGACTTTGCCGACTTTCATGGCGAATGGGTGACGCCGCAGTCCGTGAATTACCGTGGTTACGACGTGTACGAACTACCGCCTAACGGTCAGGGTTTCGCCACGTTGGAAATGCTCAATATTCTGAAGGGTTTCAACCTGAAGAAGATGGGCGTCGGCACGGCCGATACGTTGACTGCGGAAATCGAAGCCAAGCGTCTGGCCTTTGCGGACCTTGCCAAGTACTACGCGGACCCGCGTTTTTATAACGTGCCGATGAAAGGCCTGTTGTCCGAGAAATATGCCGATAAACGCCGCAAGCTGATCAATCTGAGTCACGCCAACCCGAACATCGGCCCCGGCGATCCGCGCTTGTTCAACGGCGACACCACGGATTTTGAGACTGCCGACAGCAGCGGCATGATGGTGTCGATGATCCAGTCCAACTACGCCGGCATGGGTTCGGGCCTGGTTGCCAATGGACTCGGCTTCATGTTTCAGGATCGCGGTGCGTTGTACTCGTTACAGGGCAAGGCCGCGAATGTCTATGCACCGCGCAAGCGCCCGTTCCACACCATCATTCCGGGTTTCGTAATGCATAACGGCAAGCCGTGGCTCGCGTTCGGCGTGATGGGCGGCTCCATGCAGCCGCAGGGTCACGTGCAGGTGCTGACCAACATGATTGATTTCGGCATGAACGTGCAGGAAGCCGGTGACGCAGCCCGCTGGCGGCACGTCGGCAGCGCCACAGCGACCGGCCTGCCTTCGAAAGGTATCGGCACGGTCGAACTGGAGTCGGGTTTCGATAAGGCCCTGGGCGCTGAGCTGGAAAAACGCGGCTACAAGGTGGACTGGGTGACACCCGGCACGGGTGCGTTCGGCGGCTACGAGGCGATCATGTACGACGCCAAGGATCACGTGTACTGGGGCGCCAGCGAGATGCGCAAGGACGGCGAAGTCATCGGCTACTGACCAGCGCTTTACTGGCTGACGATGCCTTCGATTTCCACCAGTAGATCGGGGCGGCACACATCGGCGTGCAAATACAGCACGGGATGATCCGCCGGTAGGCGTGCACTCAATTCCTTGTGCACGACCGGATAGTCTGTGCGGTGACGTATGTACACCTTGATTGGGTCGATGGCGGCCAGCCCTGAAACATCGGGACCGCCGGTGGTTGCGCCCGCCCGAACCAGGGCTTCCAGGTTGGTCAATGTTTCGCGCGTTTGTTCCAGTATGTCGGCGTGCAGCGTGGCATGGCCGACCACACTCGCCGTGCCCGAAATATAAAGTTGACGCCGTCCGTCCGGCCATTGTTTGACCAGTGCGCGCGAAAATGAGGGCGAGGCTTTGCCGTATTGCGCCGGATAGTGAAACGCGCTGACTTGGCGCGGGTTTTCCACCTGGGCGCCAGGCGCAGCGGACACCAGCGCATAGAGCAGGATGGAATCATTTTGATCGCCCAGCAGGCAGGCCGCGGGCAAGGTGGAATCCCGATGTCGGTCAAGCCGGGTCAGCGCACGCCGGCGACCCGCACAGTAAGCGCGGTAGCGATCCTCCTCGCCCAGCGGTTCGGTAATGCGCGGCAGATACTGCCAGACACGCAACACATGGGGGCAGTCCAGCTTCTCCGCGGCAGAGATCAAATCGTTATACAGCGCTTCGGCGGCTGCTTCGGGATCGCCTTGGTCCATCGCCGTGGCCACGATCAATGCCAGGCCGGGAGCACTATGCACGGCGAGGCGTCCTTCGCGGAAGTGACGGACGGGCGCTGTGGTGCGCCAGCATTGCACCGGCGCCGGCTCCGATCCGAGTGGGGAGAGTCCGGTATCCAGCCAAGGTGTACGTCCATCGCCCGCATCGCGTTGTGGAGCAAAGCGCACCAAGGCAAGGACGTTCGGGTCCGCAGTCAGCCGCTCAGCTGCCTGCAAAGCAACAAAATGAATGGAGGGGCTAAGAGGCTCGACCATGGAGGCGATTTCAGGTATGTAAGGGCATCATTTTAGACAACATGAAAATCCGCTCTGAAGCCGCGGAACGGAGATCATGGATAGCGTGCCGGTAATTTCCAGAAAGTTTCCATAAAAATCAATCATCTGCAGCTTGTGTCGCTGTTGGTCGAATGATAAAATACGGGCATGGAAATACTGCTCAACGGAGCCGGTCGCGAGTTGGCGCAGGGCGCCACAATTACCGAATTGGTATCCGAGCTGGAGTTGGCTGGCCGCCGCATTGCGGTCGAAGTGAATGGTCGCATTGTGCCGGCGAGTGAGCATAAAGAACACGCACTCGACGAGGGCGATCGCGTCGAGTTGATCAGTGCCATTGGAGGTGGATGATGAGTGTGGCTGAGGAACAATTGCGACACGAATTGAACGATGTTCTCATGATAGCCGGTCGCGAGTACACCTCGCGTCTGCTGGTGGGCACCGGCAAGTACCGTGACCTTCAGGAAACACGCCGCGCGGTGGACGCCTCGGGTGCCGAGATTGTCACCGTGGCGATTCGACGCACCAACATCGGCCAGAACCTCGACGAACCCAACCTGCTCGACGTGTTGCCGCCGGAGAAGTACACGATTCTGCCCAACACTGCCGGGTGTTTCACTGCGGAAGAGGCGGTGCGCACGGCGCGGTTGGCGCGCGAGTTGCTGGGTGGGGCGACGCTCCTCAAGCTTGAGGTGATCGGCGACAAAAACACGCTTTACCCTGACATGATCGCGACGCTTGACGCCGCCGAACTTTTGGCGCGCGAAGGTTTCGAGGTGATGGCCTACGTGAGCGATGACCCGTTGATGGCGCGCCGTGCCGAGGACGTGGGCTGCGTGGCGGTGATGCCGCTGGCGGCCCCGATCGGGTCCGGCCTAGGGATACAGAACCGTTACAACGTGCGCGAGATTGTGGAGAGCGTCAAGGTGCCGGTGTTGGTCGATGCCGGCGTCGGCACTGCCTCCGATGCCGCCATCGCCATGGAACTGGGCTGCGACGGAGTGCTCATGAATACCGCAATCGCCCAGGCCCGTGATCCGATTCTCATGGCTACTGCCATGCGGCATGCGATTATCGCCGGCCGCATCGCCTGGCGGGCCGGGCGCATGCCGCGCAAACGTTATGCGAGTGCATCCTCGCCCGAGACCGGGCTGATTGATACCCCATGAGAGAAGCATCCGCCGTCGCCACGCGCGCCGAAAAACGGCCTGTGCGCAGCTTCGTGCGCCGCGAGGGACGCTTGACGCCGGCGCAGTCGCGTGCGATCAATAATCTTTTGCCGGACTATGAATTTCCCGCCAGTGATGCCGCGGTGGATTTGCCCGCGGTATTCGGGCGCCGCGCCGAGACCGTGCTGGAAATCGGCTTTGGCAACGGCGACATGCTGGCGCAACTGGCGGCTGAGCATCCGGAACGCAATTACATCGGCGTCGAGGTGCACCGCCCCGGCATCGGGCGCTTGCTGATGCGCCTGCGCGACCATAGTGTCGACAACGTGCGCATCGCAGCGCGCGATGCTACCGAGGTATTGCGCAACGAAATTCCCGACGATGCCCTCAAGCAGATCCTGATCTACTTTCCCGATCCCTGGCCCAAGAAGCGGCATCACAAGCGGCGCCTGATCCAGCAGGAGTTCGTGTTGCTTGCCACGGCCAAATTGGCGGTGGGCGGGGAGTTCAAGTTGGCCACGGACTGGCCCGAGTATGCCGCGCAGATGCTCGAGATTCTTAATTCGCGCACTGACCTGGAGAATCTTTCGCCAGAGGGTGGCTATGTCGAGCGACCTGGCGGACGGCCTGTGACCCGCTTCGAACAGCGCGGGCGCAAGAAAGGACACGCGGTATTTGATCTGGCCTACCGGCGCATCGTCTAAAGACTCGGGACTCGGGACTCGGGACTCGGGACTCGGGACTCAGCACTCAGCACTCATATGGAGCTTACGTCTGTGTGAGTACGGCGTGCAGCCCGTCGATCACGAACTGCACCGCCATGGCCGCCAGTACCACGCCCAGCAACCGCCCCAGCACGTTCGCGCCGGTGACGCCTAGCAACTTCATCAGATAGCCGCTGGACAGCAGGGCGATGAAGGCGAGCGCGAGGATGATGCCGAGGATAATCAGCACCGAGACGAATTCCCACGGATGGCCACTTGCGTTACCCGCGAGCAGGATCACGGTAGTGAGGGCTCCTGGACCAGCGAGCAGCGGGAAGGCCAGCGGAAAGACCGAAATATCTTCCTTGAAACGCGCTTCTTCCTGTTCGCGCACGGTGGCCGAGCGCAGGCCGGATTGGCGCGCGAAAATCATGTCGATCGCAACCAGGAACAAGAGAATGCCGCCGGCGATCTTGAAGGCCGGCACGCTGACGCCGAGCGCTTCGAGCAGGCGCGCGCCGATGAAGGCGAACACGTAGAGAATGCCGGTCGCGAGCAGCGTCGCCTTGATCGCCATGCGTCGGCGATAGGCGTTGTCGCCGCCGCGGGTAAGCGCGGCGAACATCGCGGCCAGACCCGGCGGGTCGATGACCACGAAGAAGACGATCAGGTCGTTGATCCACTGATGAGCAGACATGGTGTCGGTAAGTAAAGGCCGGGCTTGCAGAATAGTCCTATTGGGACTATAACTGAGGTGGTTGAAACGCGTTCGCTTGAAGGGACGCACGGGCGCGCATCATACTACTGTTGACCCTGCCAAGGCCATACTGGCCGGAGGGTGCGCGATGGAACCGTTGCGATTGAATGCGCCCGAAATCGGGCGATGGTACCGGACGCCGCACGGCGAGCCGTTTGTGGTGGTTGCTATCGAATCGGGCACTGATGAAAATGAGGGCGGAATCGAAATTCAACACTTCGACGGCACGCTCGAAGAGATCGAGCATAGCGAATGGGGGACGCTTCTGGTGCAATCGGTCGCGGCCCCCGAAGACTATTCCGGCGCTCTGGATCTGGGTGGAGAGAGTGATGCGGGAATTGGCTTGATCGCGGAAGATGAAGGCAACTGGATCGACCCCATGAGCGTCATCGACCGTTTGTGATCGGGGCTCGGCACTTGTTCTCAAACGAGCAGGCCGGCTGCGCCGAGACAGCCGGCAAAGCGTTCCCAGGTGGCTTCGATATCGGCGTCGAGACCGATCGAGAAACGCAGCAATCCGGGTGTGAGGCCCATCTGGTTCTGCATCTCGGGCGGAATTTCCGAGGATGTGCTTGAACCCGAGGGGCTGAACAGTGTGCGGTAATAACCGAGACTAACGGCAAGCAGCCCGACTTCGGCGGCCTGCAACCGGCGGGCCAGGTCTTCGGCGGCCGCCGCGCTCCCGGCATCGAGCGCGAGCATGCCGCCGTGGCCGTAACCGGGATTGGCCAACCGGGCGAAACGGTCGTGATCGGAGTGTGATGCGAGCCCCGGATAGATGACTTTCATCCCCGCCTGTTCAAGTTGTTCGGCGAGATAGAGTGCGTTGCGCCCATGGCGGTCCATGCGCACTCCAAGCGTGCCCATGTTCTTGTAAATACTTTGCGCGCGCAGGCTGTCGAGTACCGGGCCCAGCAGCATCGCGGTGCCATCGGCCACGTCGCTGAGGCTTGCGATGAAATCCTCGCTAGCGCAGATCGCGCCGGCCACACAGTCGCTCGCGCCATTGATGTATTTGGTCAGACTGTGCACCACCACGTCGGCGCCGTGGTCAAGCGGCGAGACGACCAACGGCGCGAAGGTGTTGTCCACGACAAGAGCGGCACGGCTGCTGCTCGCCACCTCGGCCAAGGCCGGCAGATCGGGCACTCTGAGCATCGGGTTGGCAAGCGTTTCGCAGTAGATCGCTGCCGTATCCTCGGTGATCGCCTCACGTACGGCGTCGATGTTGTTCGTATCGACGAATCGGGTCTCGATTCCGAAGCGCGGCAACACATTTGCCAGCAGTGCCCAGGTACCGCCGTAGATGGTGTGACTGGCGACGATCTGGTTGCCGGCACTGGCCAGTTGCAGCAGAGTGACGGCGATGGCGCTGATCCCCGAGGCCGTGACATGCGCCGCTTCGCCGCCTTCCAGCGCGGCGAGCGCGCCGGCAAGCATGCGCGTGGTAGAAGTGCCGGAACGCGCATAGAGAAAGCAGCCGGGCGCCTCGTGATGGAAGGCCGCCTTGAGCAGATCGGTGTGCGAGAAGGAAAAGGTGGCGGCGTCGGAGATCGGCGGATTGACGCCGTCGTCGCTGCATTCGGGGTGGTAGCGTTCGAGTCGGCTGAGCGGGTCGGAATTCATGTCGGAGTGTCTGCCCGGGCGTCTGGAATGCGCACTATTATGCGGCCATTGTTCACAGTGACGGGCCAGCTCGTGAGGGCGCGACCGTTGCAGGGGCCGCCACGGCATTCGCCGCTCAGCGCATCATAGGTCGCCCCGTGCGCGGGACAGACGACAAACTCGCCACTCTTGTTCAGAAAGCGGTTGGGTGCCCAGTTGAGCGGTTGCTGCATGTGCATGCAGACGTTGGAGAAGCAAGCGAGTTGCGCGCCCCGACGCACCACGAAGTAGTCGTCCTCGAAGCGCGATCCGGGCGGCGAGAATTGGCGTGCGCCCGGGTCGGGGAGTTCCGCCAGCGGACCGAGATCGAGTTCGATCAGTGTCGGATTGTTCATGCCTGTTCGGTGCCGGAGACGGGTGCCTTCGGCTTTTCGAGGAACGGAATCAACGCCAGGCCGGGGATGGCAGCCACCGCGCACATGATGAAGAACAGCGGCCAGCCGAGTGCGACCGCCATGAAACCGGTGAACGAGGAAAGAACGACGCGCGGCACGCTCGCCAGGCTGGAGAGCAGCGCGAATTGCGTCGCGCTATAGCGCCGGTCGGTCACCGTCGCCATGTAGCCGAGCAGGGCCGCCGTGCCCATGCCGTCGGTGAAATTCTGTAGAGAGACCACCGCTGCGAGCCAGCCGGCGGCGGGACCGGTATGCACCAGCCACGCGAAACTGAGGGTCGAGACACCTTGCAGAATGCCGAAAAGCAACAATGCGCGGTATATGCCGAGACGCAGGATGAGGATGCCGCCCGTGAGCACACCGCCCATCAACGCCCACGCGCCGAAGAGTTTGGCGATGGCGCCTATGGTCTCGGTGCTGAAACCCACCTTGAGATAAAACGTGGTGATCAGGCTGGTCGCGAGTGCATCGCCGAGCTTGTAGAGCAGAATGAAGGCGAGGATCACCAGTGCCCGTTGATGCAGGCGGAAAAACTCCAGTAGCGGATCGATAACGGCATGTGTCAGGGTTTGCGGCGCGGCGCCGGTTTCCTGTGGTTCGCGGGCGATGAATGTGGTGGTGATGATGCCGACGCCCATTGCCGCCGCCATGATGAAAAACACTTCGCGAAACGGCATGTGGGCGGCCAGAATCAGGCCGATGCCGCCGGCGAACAGCGTCGCGGCTCGGTAGCCCCAGACGTAGAGCGAAGCCCCGAGGCTCTGCTCGTCTCCGTCGGCGAGCGACTCGCGCCGGTAAGCGTCGATCACCGTATCCTGGGAGGCTGAGAAAAACGCCATCAGTAGCGCTGCGGCCGCTACCGCGAGCAACCCCGGTAACAGGCTGCCGAGCGCATCGATGTGATTGGCGACAAGGCCGGGTAAAAGCGCGAGCGGGGGCGCGAACGGATGGGCGCCGATGATCCGTGCCGGGTTGCCTGTGATGAGCAGATGCGCATCGGGTACGCCGACCAGGCCTATTGCCGCAATGGAAAGCGCAAGTAAAATCTGGAGTGTGAGCAGCCAGCCGCGGCGGCGGCCTAGGAAGTGCACGCGGTAGCGGTCGAACAGCGGGGCCCATACGAACTTGAATATGTAGGGCAACCCTACCAGCGCGAACAGGCCGATCACCTTGATGGACACGCCGCGTTCGGTGAGCCAGGCCTGGAGCAGCGTGAGCGGGAGAAGCAGCGGTAGCCCGGAGGAAAAGCCCATGAGCAGGGCGACCAGCATGCGCCGGGAAAAAATCACCCGTGTCATGGCACGCGAGCTGGCAATATTCACAGAGCGCCCGTGTAATCGACGGTGTAGGGCGCGTGATCGGAAAAACTTTTCTCACGATAGATTGCGCAGTCCTTGAGGCGCTTGCGCAAGCTCGGAGTGAGTAGCTGGTAATCGATGCGCCATCCCACGTTGTTTTCGCGCGCCCGACCCCGGTTCGACCACCACGTGTATTCAACTGCTTCCGGTTTGAGCGTACGGAAGCTGTCCACCCAGCCGCCGTTTTCGACCAACCCGTTAAGCCAGGCGCGTTCCTCGGGCAGGCAACCGGAGTTTTTCTGGTTGCCGCGCCAGTTCTTGATGTCGTTCTCGCCGCGCACGATGTTCCAGTCGCCGCAAATCACGTAGTCGCGCCCGCTTGCCAGCCAGTCATCAAAGATCGATCGCAGCCACTCCATCGAACGGTACTTGAACTGTTGACGCTCGTCGCCCGAGGAACCCGACGGCACGTAGAGCGAGACCACGGAGAGGTTGCCGAAGCGGGCTTCGATATAGCGGCCTTCTTCGTCGAAGGCCTCCCAGCCCAGTTCGGTACGCACCGCGTCGGGTTTACGTCGGGCGTAGATGGCTACGCCGCTGTAGCCTTTCTTGACGCTCGCATCGCGGTAGAAACAGGCATGCCCCTCGGGGTGAAACAGCGGATCGTCCAGTTGCTCTTCCCGGGCCTTGGTCTCCTGCACGCACACCACGTCGGCGCGTTGGTTGTCCAGCCAGTCGAACACCCCCTTTCTGGCGGCGGCGCGGATGCCGTTGGCGTTGAGGCTGATGATTCGCACCTATTCACTCTCATTCCGTTGTCGCGACCGTTATCATACGGGTCAAACTGCACGGAATCGGCCCACATGGCAAAACTCAGCGCAGAAAAGCGCCAATTCATCGACTTCGCGCTCGAGGCCGGCGTGCTGCGTTTCGGGCGCTTCACGCTCAAATCGGGTCGCGAAAGCCCCTATTTCTTTAACCTCGGCATGATCGCCAGCGGTACTCGGATGGCGCGGTTGGGCGAATTTTACGCTCAAGCTCTGCACGCCATCGATCCCCGACCCGATGTGCTGTTCGGCCCCGCCTACAAGGGCATTCCGCTCGCTGTCGCCACGGCCTGCGCCCTTGCGCAGAGTGGTGGCGAGGATCTGGCGATTGCCTATAACCGCAAGGAAGCCAAGGATCATGGCGAGGGCGGGCACCTGGTCGGCGCGGCGCTCGAAGGCAAGCGCGTGTGCATCATCGACGACGTAGTGACTGCGGGGACGGCAGTACGCGAAGCCATCGGCCTGATCCGCACGGCCGGCGCGACTCCCGCGGCCTTGCTCGTGGCGATCGACCGCGAGGAACGCGGCCGCGGCAAGCAAAGCGCCATGCAGGAACTGGCCTCCGAAGAAGGCGTCAGCGTCAAGGCGTTGATCAGCTTCTCCGATGTGCTGGCCTGGCTAGAAGAAAGCGGCTCCCACACTGAAGAGCGTGAGGCTCTGCTCGCATACCGCAGCCAATACGGCGTCAACGTTTGAACAACTGGGAGCGCCGGCATCTTGCCGGCTTGCGTTTTCAAGCCCTCCCGGCGGGGTCACTTTTGTTTCGCCAAAAGTGACCAAAAGCATTGTGCCGAGCGTTCGCGGCCACAAGGCCTTTGGCCTTGCGCCTGCCCTGCGATGCTCGCCCGCAACGGGCCGGGCGGCAACTCGGCCTGCGCGATATATCGCTCTGGCCTCAGACACTCCGCCCTCTTACCCGCTGCGGGCTGCGCTTCTCGGCGCGCCCGACGGCACAAGAACGGAAATAGGGTAGGAGCGGCGGCCCCCGCCGCGAATCTTTGACTGGATTGTTCGCCATCTCGTGGTGGCGCCGTAGTAGACTAAAAACTCGTGATGCTCGCGGGCCTGATGCATAAAACAAAGTCTTATTCTCCGCGCATTGCAGCCATTGTTCTGGTTGCGGTGCCGATTCTCCTGAGTGGTGCCCTGTGTTCGCTCTCCGGCGAGGCTCAGGCCGCAACGTGTCGATCGTCGCATTCTCCCAATCTTGCTAAAACTTTGAATTTTGATCTGTCTCCAGTCGGAAAAATGCCAAGTGGTGGTTGGCAGAGCTACCCTGAGGAAACAGTCTCCCTCGTCCCAAAAATCGCTTATAAAGGGAACAATGTTGTGCAAATCGAGCGAGGTTCGGATAGCCCATCCAAACTCTCGATTATCAGAAATTGTATTCTGATGGATTTCGCCGGCAAAACTATCGAGCTGCAAGGGTATCTGCGCACCGAGAACGTGAACGGTTTTGCCAGTCTGTGGCTGCGAGAAAATGGTGAAAGTGGGATGTTGGCCCTTAATAATATGCGCGACCTGGATTTGCATGGAACAAACGGGTGGAAGCGATATACGGTTACGCTGCCTTACAAATTCCAAGGGCAAAATTTCAGGTTCGGCGCTCTTCTCAAGGGAACCGGGAAGGTTTGGGTCTCAAACCTGCGCTTATTGGTGGACGGCAAACCAATAGGAAAGGCGCCGTGGCCCAATATACCTTTCTACACTGATCATCAGTTCGATCATGGTTCCGGCATCGCCATCGAGAAGCTCTACAAAACTCAGATTTCCAATCTGGTGACGCTGGGTAAGGTCTGGGGCTTCCTCAAATACTATGATCCAATGGTGACCTCGGACAAACGTCAATGGGACTATGACCTTTTTCGCATTTTGCCTACGATCCTCAAAGCGAAGAATCGGGAAAGCTCTAATGCAGCGCTCGTTCAATGGATCAAGAAATTGGGTCCAGCGACTCATTGCAAATCCTGCGTTCACTTGAAAACAAAGAACCTTCAGCTTCGGCCTCAACTAAGCTGGATCAAGGATTCTGCACGTCTCGGAAAGAAACTCAGCGAACAGTTGTGGGACATTTATAAAAATCGCGGAACGGGGGAACAGTTCTACGTTGGGTTAGTGCCTGACAGTTGGAATCCAGATTTCGAACATGAACGGCCATACAAGTCCATTAAATTTCCAGATGCCGGCTTCCAACTGCTCGCGCTTTATCGGTACTGGAATATAATCGAATACTGGTATCCCTATCGAAATATAGTTGGGGAAAATTGGGGCAAAGTGTTGGCCGAGTTCATCCCGAAGCTCGCTTTGGTGAAGAGCCGCAAGGACTACGAGTTACAACTGATGAGACTCATCGCCAAAATTCATGACACTCACGCTAATCTTTGGAGTGCATGGAAAGCACAACCTCCAGTCGGACCGTGTTATCTCCCTATACGTTTGCGCTTCGTTCAGAATCAGCCGATTGTTACGAAGTTGCTAAACGCCAGCCAAACAAGCGCATCACCTTTTAGGGTTGGCGATGTCATAAAACAACTCGATGGCAAATCGGTGTCTGAATTGGTCAAGCAATGGGCGCCATACTACGGAGCGTCCAACAAGGCTGCATTGCGGCGTGAAATCGCAATAGTGATGACTCGTGGATCCTGCGGTAAGGCCACCGTCTCCATTCGCCGCAATGGCAGCGTCAGACGCATCAATGCCAACCGTGTGCCTTGGGCCTTGAAAGATTTGCACTGGGGTATGCACAGTCTGCCTGGACCGACATTTCAGTTGCTCTCTCCTGAAGTCGCGTACATAAACCTCTCTTCAGTGAAGGCAAACGAAGTGGCGGGCGACATCAAACGTGCTGCCGGTACAAAAGGGTTGATTATCGATGATCGCGATGATGCGTCTGACGGCTCGTGGGCGTTGATGGGGCACGTGATCACTAAAGCGACTCCATTCGTTCGCTATGCCGTAGGTGATTTGTCCAGTCCCGGCGCCTTTCATTGGAACCCCCCTTTATTGCTCGCACCGAAAAAACCCTACTACGCTGGTAAGGTGGTGATTCTCGTGGATAGCCACACGCAAAGCCACTCCGAATATAGAGCCATGGCTTTGCAAACCGCACCCGATGCAATCGTTGTCGGTAGCACTACCGCCGGTGCCGATGGTAACTTGTCATGGTTTTCATTGCCCGGGGGCCTGAAAACCGCGATCAGCGGCATCGGGGTGTTTTATCCTGACAAAAAGCCTACGCAACGGGTTGGCATAGTGCCGGACATAGTGGTGAAGCCGACGATTGCCGACATTCGCGCTGGCCGTGATCCGGTGCTCGAAAAGGCCATACGACTGATCGTCGGACCACAGGTTCACGAAGCCAAAATCCGGAAGATGTACCAAGCTCCACCAAGCCAGTCATCCAAGACTCATTAGCGCGAGTAGGGCGGGAGTTATCCCGCCTATCGAGAAGGCGGGATACGCTACGCTTTTTTCGCTATGCATGAACTAGATTCCCGCCTTCGCGGGAATGACGATGGAGTGGGAGCGCCGGCATCTTGTTGGCTTAAATGAATCGCAGCGGGCCGCTACTCTTAGCCTTGCTTTCCTTGTGCCGTCGGGCGAGCATCGCAGGGCAGGCGTAAGGCTTGCAAAGTCTTGTGGCCGCGAACGCTCGGCACGCTGCTTTTGGGTACTTTTGGCGAAACAAAAGTGCCCCCGCCGGGAGGGCTTGAAAACAATCGCGGCTGAAGCCGCTCCTACAAAAGAAAGCCGGTAGGATGCCGGCGCTCCCAACTAATGTCTGCCGGAGTGGCCGAAGCCGCCTTCTCCTCGTTCGCTCGGCGTGAACTCCTTCACTACCGCCAGTTCGGGGTGCAGTACGGGTACGAAGATCAGTTGCGCGATGCGTTCGCCGGGTTCGACGGTGTAGGCGCTGTCGCTGCGATTCCAGCATGAGATCATGAGTTCGCCCTGGTAGTCGGAGTCGATCAGTCCGACCAGGTTGCCGAGCACGATGCCGTGACGGTGGCCAAGGCCGGAGCGTGGCAGGATCATGGCGGCCGTACCGGCGTCGCCGATGTGAATGGCAATGCCGGAGGGGATCAGTTCGCTCTCACCCGGTTTCAGTTCGAGCGGGGCTTCCAGCGCGGCGCGCAGGTCGAGTCCGGCGGAGCCGTCGGTGGCGTAATGGGGCAGGCCCCATTGTTCGAGCAGTGCGGGGCGTAGTACTTTGACTTCAATGCGTTCACTCATTCATCCGGTTCCAGTTGCGAGCCAATCAATTCGATAAGGCGGGTGGCCAATAGGCGCTTGGGGCCGTGGCCGAGATCCGTGTCGTCGTTTGCCGAGACGGCGACCAGTGCGTTGTCCTCACGTCCAAAGGCGTGGTCGTCGCCAACCCGGTTGGCACAGATCAGGTCGAGTTTTTTGGCCTTGAGTTTGGCACGTGCATTGTCGATGACGTTTTCAGTTTCTGCCGCGAAACCAACACAGTATGGACGCGGTTTGCGGGTGGCGACGGCGGTCAGGATGTCGGGATTGCGCACCAGTTCCAGCGTGAAGGTGTCCGCCGTCTTCTTGATTTTCTGTTCTGCCGTTTTGCGCGGAGCATAGTCGGCGACCGCAGCGGCGGCTATGAAAACATCCGCCCGGGCAGCCTCGGCTTCGACCGCGGTCAGCATGCCGGCCGCGGTGCGCACATCAATCCGGCGTAGACCGCGTGGTGTGGCTAGTGTCGTGGGTCCGCTTACCAGCACCACCTCGGCGCCAGCCAGTACTGCTGCTGCGGCCACCGCGTAGCCCATTTTGCCGCTGGAGCGGTTGCCGACGAAACGCACTGGATCGATGGGCTCTTCTGTGGGGCCGGCGGTGATCAGTACGCGGCGTCCGCGTAGCGCGCCCGTGCCAGCCAGCGCATCGGCGATTTCAACCGGTTCGAGCAGGCGCCCGGGGCCCGATTCATTCTCGGCCAGCGGCCCGATGGCGGGGCCCAGGATGCGAGCGCCGCGTTCGGTCAGGGTTTTGACGTTGGCCTGGGTCGCGGCGTGCAGCCACATGCGGTGATTCATGGCAGGCGCGAGCACCAGCGGTGCCTCACAGGCGAGTGCGAGCGTGGTGAGCAAGTCGTCGGCGATGCCGTGAGCGAGACGCGCAATCAGATCGGCTGTGGCGGGCGCGATGAGCAGAGTATCGGCCCAATGCGCCAGTTCCATGTGCCCCATCCCGGTCGCGGTCTCCTCGTCCCAGAGTGAGGTGGATACGTGGTGATGAGACACCGCCTGGAAGGTTGCTGCGGTCACGAAGCGCGTGGCCGCCGGCGTCATGACAACGCGCACTTCGGCGCCGCGCTCGGCGAGCCGGCGCACCAGATCCGCGGCCTTGTAGGCGGCAATGCCGCCGCCGACACCGAGCACGATGTGCTTGCCGGCGAGCGCGGGGGTGTTGTCCGGGTTGGTTTTCATGGCATCTATGGTAGCGTTTGAGAGGGGAAAAGCACTAGCGGGGAGAGTGGCCGATGCAGGTCAAGGGCGTAGATCAGGCAGGTTCCGGCGAACGGCGGTTGAGTATCCGCGAGTGGCCGGAGGGCGAGCGACCACGGGAAAAGCTGCTTGCGCGAGGCGCCGGAGCGCTCTCCGATGCCGAGTTGCTGGCCATCTTTCTGCGCACCGGGGTGCGCGGCAAGAGTGCGTTGGATCTGGCGCAGGCGCTGATTGCCGAACATGGCGGCCTGCGCGCGTTGCTCGGGGCGGATGAAGCCGAATTCACCAGCGCGCCGGGTCTGGGCCGGGCCAAATATGCGCAACTGCAGGCGGTGCTGGAATTGGCCCGCCGCCATCTGGGCGAGGCGCTGCGCCATGGCGATGCCATCAGCAGTCCCGCCGCGATACGCGAGTATTTGAGTGCGCGTTTGCGTGACTTGGCACACGAAGTCTTTGTGTGCCTTTTTCTGGACACGCGTCATCGCATCATCCGCGATGAGGAGCTGTTCCGTGGCACGCTCGACGGCGCCAGCGTGTATCCGCGCGAAGTGGTCAAGCGGGCGCTTGCGCTTAATGCCGCAGCGGTGATCTTTGCGCATAACCACCCCTCGGGCGTGGCCGAACCGAGTGCCGCCGATCGCGCCATCACGCGACGGCTGGTCGATGCGCTGGCCTTGGTCGAGGTACGGGTGCTGGATCATTTCGTAGTGGGCGAGGGTGTGCCGGTGTCCTTCGCCGAGCGTGGTCTCATTTAACTCGAGACGCTGCAGCGTAGCCGTGTTGGTTCGCAAAACGGCTCCGCTCGCGTAAACTGCTCTGGTCCCCAAGGCTGGAAAGCGGCATGCGCGATTACTGGATCACACCCTCGGTACTTTCCGCGGACCTTGCGCGCCTCGGCGAGGATTCTGCCGCCGTGCTGGCCGCGGGTGGCGACCGCATCCATTTCGACGTGATGGACAACCACTATGTGCCGAATCTGACGTTCGGCGCACCGGTGCTCAAGGCCTTGCGCGACTATGGCATCAAGGCACCCATCGATGCCCATCTGATGGTTATGCCCACCGACCGGCTGATCGAAGACTTTGTCGCCGCTGGAGCCGCAACCATCATGATTCACCCCGAGGCCACGCAGCATATCGACCGTAGTCTGCAGCGTATTCAGGACGGTGGCGCCAAGGCGGGGCTGGTACTCAATCCGGCGACTCCGATCGAGTGGCTGCGTCACGAAATGTGGCGGCTCGACTGGATTCTGGTGATGTCGGTCAACCCCGGTTTCGGCGGGCAGAAATTCATACCTGAGAGTCTGCGCAAAATTACCGAACTGCGCGGGCTGATCGAGGAATCCGGACGCGACATCCGTCTCGCCGTGGACGGCGGTGTGGATGCCGACAATATCGCCGATATCGCCCGCGCCGGTGCCGATACCTTCATCAGTGGTTCGGCGATCTTTGGCAGCGGCGATTACGCGGGTACCATCGAACGGATGCGTGAGGCGCTGGCCGGGGTTTGATTTCGTCCGCCACGGCGCGATAATACGCAACCTCATCGGGCCGCTTGGCCCGCACGCTCACCTCGAAGGGAGGGTAGATGATTGGTTCAAGCTACGGAGCGAATGCGGTTGCACGGGTTCAACAACCTTACCAAGACGCTCAGTTTCAATATTTACGACATCTGCTACGCCAAGACGGCTGAGCATCGGGCGGAGTACATCGACTACATCGATGAAGCCTACAATGCCGAGCGCCTGACCGAAATCCTCACCCAAGTGTCGGATATCATCGGCGCCAATATCCTTAACGTCGCGCGTCAGGATTACGAGCCGCAGGGCGCCTCGGTCACCATGCTCATCGCCGAGGAGCCGCTGGGCGCCGCACTGGCACCGCATGCCGACGAAGAGATTCCGGGGCCATTGCCCGAGGCCGTGGTGGCACACCTCGACAAGAGCCACATCACGGTGCATACCTATCCGGAAAGCCATCCCGACGGCGGGATCAGCACGTTTCGTGCCGATATCGACGTCTCGACCTGCGGACGTATCTCACCGCTGCGCGCGCTTAATTATCTGCTCCATGTGTTCGAGTCCGATATCGTCACCATCGACTACCGGGTGCGTGGCTTCACGCGCGACGTGGTGGGGCAGAAGCACTATATTGACCACGACATCACCTCGATCCAGAATTTCATGAGCGACGATGTGCGCGAGCGCTACCAGATGCTCGATCTGAACGTCTCCCAGCACAACATCTTTCACACCCGCATGTTGCTGGATGACCTGGATCTGGAAAACTACCTCTTCGGCACCGATGACAATGAGCTCGATCCCGAAGAGGCGCAGGGCATCCGCGAGCGGGTCAAGAGCGAAATGCTCGAAATCTTTTACGGCTGCAACATGAGCGAGCCGACGGACCCCTAACGGCGCAAGGCCGCTGCCCTATGCTTCGGGCGAGGGGCGAGACGGCGCCGGCTCTTCGCCCTCTCGGATAAATCGGGTGCGTGGCAGGCTTTCTGGATGATGGATGCGCAGGTACTTGATCAGCCCTTCGCGCACTTCGCAGCGCAGATTCCACTCCGTGTTGGAGTCGGCCGTACTCACCAGCGCGCGCAACTGGAGTGTGTGTTCGGTCGCATCGGTCACGAGAATGGAGCAGAGCCTTCCGTCCCAGTTCTTCGAGGCGTGGCAGATGCGATCAAGTTCGGCGCGTAGTTCGTCGATGGGAACGTTGTAGTCGGTGTAGAAGTAGACGGTGCCGAGAAGCTCCGAATGGCGCCGTGTCCAGTTCTCGACCGAAGAGCTGATGATGCGCGAGAAAGGCATGATCAGGCGGCGCTCGTCCCACACGGCAAGTACCACGTAGGTAGCCGTGATTTCCTCAATTCGGCCCCAGTAGCCGTCGATCACCACCACGTCGTCGAGATTGATCGGGCGGCTGAGCGCTATTTGCAATCCCGCCAGCAGGTTCTCGAGCACGGGCCGCGCGGCCAACCCGAGCACGATGCCGGCAAGCCCGGCGGATGCCAGCAGGCTGGTGCCGATGGCTCGTACCTGTGGGAAGGTCATGAGCGCGGCGGCGATGCCGAGAATCACAGCCAGTATCGTGGCGATGCGTTCGATGACTGTGACTTGGGTACGTAGCGAACGGGCGCGGTAGTTATCGAGTGCATCGGTCGGGTGCCGCGCCATGATGGTATCGCCGCCGACCCGCACAATGCCTCGCAGGAACCAGGCGCAGCCGGCGATCAGGAGAACCTCTAAGGAATGCCGCAGCGCGCTCTCCAGGGCGGGTGAGAGGGACGGGAACGCGGAGAGCGAACTCAGGCCGGCGAGTGCCGGTAGCAGCAGCGCGAGCGGGAACCGGTAGCGGCGCACCATGCGTTGCCCGAGTTCGACATGTAACGCGCGTGCGATGCGACGCAGGATTTCGGCGAGGATAAACCAGCCCGCGAGGGTCGCGGCAAGGACAATCGCCAGGCGTGTCAGTACCCAGACTGTATGCGCTGCGATAGAGGAGTCCATTCGTTTCTACAACCAGTAAGCCGTTGTGGTCATTACGCGCGAAGCGAGGCGCATGGCCAAGCGTACCGGCGGCGGCGGACGCCGTGCCCCGGCGTCATGAGCATTGCGGCCGTGCTGTGCTTCGTCGCTGCTCATCTGTTCCAGCACGCGGTGCGAGGCTCGGTCCGCTTCGGGCAGGCGTTTCAGATGGCCGTTCAGGTGGGCGACGACCTGGCGTTCCGTTTCTTCCAGAAAGCCGAGGCTCGCGGCATCGCCCAGTGCGCCGGCTCCGGCGCCAATGACGAGAGCGCCCGCGTACCACAGCGGATTTAGCAGACTGCCTCGCGTTTCCAGCGCACCGAGGCGAGCACGGCACCAGAGCAGATGATCGTTCTCCTCATTCGCGGCGTGTTGCATGCGCGCTGCAACGGCGGGGGCGCGTGCAGTCAGGCTCTGGCCGTGATACAGCGCCTGCGCTGCCACTTCTCCGGCCAGATTGACCCGCATCAGCCGGCCTGCGCGTTGTCGCGCGGCTTCGGGCAGGTTGTGATCGGGATGACTACGCCCGGCCGGATTGGGTCGGTCGGTGCCTTGCGGCGTACCCCATAGCGTACGCAGCACCCGGTCGAACCCGTTCACCAGGCGATCGGTGCGATTGAATTGAACGTTACGCATGAGCTAATTTTAGGCCATCCGTAGAGGGTCATGCGCCCCGGCGCCGTTGCGTGTGCATGTTAAGGTGATAGTGAAAGCTCTAAAAGCAGGGCCTGCTTGGCGCTCGAACTGTTGGTACGATTGCGCAACATCGCTTATCGGGATTTGTTGCGCGTTCGGCTTTCACAAGCTGGAAACACTTGGCCCGAACTTCACTATACATTTTTCGGCAGGAGACTATCGATGCGTAAATTCGCCTTATTCATTATTCCCGCAGCCCTCATGGCCGCGCCGCTCGCGTTTGCCGTGCCACCGCAGCCGACGACGCCTATGCCGCTGCCTTCAACGAGCGCCAAGGCCTCAGTCGATTCGGCCATGCTGCACAAGTTCGCTAGTGCCTACGAGGATGTCCGTCAGGTACGCGGCGCATATGTCGTCAAATTCAAGGCCGCCAACAGCGCCACAAAGAAAACGGCGATCAAGACGGAGGCAACCCAGGCGATAAAGCAGCGCATCAAAAAATACATGCCATTGTCCGAGTACATCAAAGTGGCCAAGGCGATCCGGACCAATCCGGATCTGCGTAGCCGGTTGATTGCGATTCTCAAGGCGGACCAAAAAATGGTTCCACCCGGGGCGAAACACGGCGGTTGATGGTGCGATAGTAGATTTCAGGCAGTCAGGCGGGGTTCGAGGAACCGGGTGAGGTGAATGACCTCGATGTCGTTGCCGAGCCCGTCGGCGATGTGCAAGCGGTGCGCGGAGCCGCGCGGCGGTCACGGGATATGTTGAGATAGGTTCTTGTTTGTTATGATAAGCGCATGATTGCGTAGGATTCGCCCATGCTTCTGTTTGCCACTACACTCGCCACCAGCCTGCTGGCAGGCGGTATCAGCCTGGAGCCAGCCGGATTGGCCAGTTTTGCCAACAACACGCTGGTCGTCAATCCCGTCACGAAGCCCAAGAATCTAGGCTTTGGCATGCAGTTCTCGCTGGGCTATCTGGCCACGCACAGCGCAACTACCTCGACGAGCCTTAACAGTGAACTCAAGTTGGGCTATAACACCCCATTGTGGCAGCACCGGCTCGACTTGCAGGCCATTACGGCAAGCACCGACGGCACCACCACCGCGGAACAGTATTTCGGTGCGGCACAAAGCAATCGGCTGCTCACCGAGCGCAGTTACGTGTTCGGCTATCTGGGCTATATTCACGATCGTTTCAGTGGCTACCGCTACCAGAGTTCGGCTGTAGTCGGTTATGGTTTCAGTGTGGTCAAGACCGAAACCCAGAAGCTCTCGTTCGAACTCGGTCTCGGCTATACCCGGGCCGAGCAGATCACGGGCGATACCGAAAGTTCGGCGGCAGCCCGTGGACGCGAGCTTTATAACTGGCAGTTCAGTAAAAACGGCAGTATTGTCGAGAGCCTGACCGCGGAGAAGAGCAATTTCAACCTGTATTCCCAATTTCAGCTTGGCGTACAGGCTCAGCTCGTTAATAACCTGGCGTTCGTGCTCGCCTACATGGCGCAGCACAATTCCAACGTGCCGGCAGGCACGCCCCAGACCACCACGACGCTGTCACTTTCCGTCCAGTACACGCTGGGCAAGATTTTCGGCAGTTAGGCTACCGCCGGCCAGGTTATCTGCGTGAGTTACTACGAGCGCCACCTCTTTGTTTGCGTGAACCGGCGCGAAGATGGTTCGCAGTGTTGCGCCCAGCACGATTCCGAGGCCATCCGCACGCACGCCAAACGGCGTCTGAAAGCGCTGGGAAGGCTGGGTCCAGGCCAGATCAGGGTCAATCGCAGCGGGTGCCTCGACCGCTGTAGCGAGGGCCCGGTGGCCGTGGTGTATCCCGATGCCGTCTGGTATACCTACGACGACGCCGACGATATGGATGAAATTATCGATGAGCACCTGCTGAACGGGCGCATTGTGGAGCGTCTGCGGCTGCCGGATTAGCCGCATCGAGCGCCTCGATAGGCTTGCGCCAAGGCGGTTTCTTGAGGTATCCTACGCGGCTTGAATGTAGCCAATACGGGCATTTTTGGTAATGAAGACAACGATATCGGCAAAATCCGAGACGGTGCGGCACGGCTGGTATGTCGTGGACGCCGAAGGACAGGTGCTTGGGCGCATGGCGACGGAAATCGCGCGCCGGCTCAAGGGCAAACACAAACCAGAATTCACGCCCAATGTGGACACCGGCGATTACATCGTGGTGATTAACGCCGAAAAAGTCCGGGTGACCGGGCGTAAGCGTAAGCTGAAGGAGTATCACCATCACACCGGCTATATCGGCAACCTCAAGACCATCACTTTCGAGAAGCAGATCGAGAAGAATGCGGGCGAGGTGATTGTGCATGCCGTACGCGGTATGCTGCCGCGAAACCCTCTGGGTCGCGCGATGATGAAGAAATTGCGTGTCTATAACGGCGCCGAACATCCGCATGTGGCTCAGCAGCCCGAAGAGCTGAAACTCCTTTGACACAGATTTGATACAGACGATACAGGCAAAATGACAATGGTAACAACCCGACAGAATTATGGAACCGGGCGCCGCAAGACGGCGGCAGCACGGGTTTTTCTGCGTCCCGGTGGCGGCAACATCACAGTCAACCAAAAACCTCTGGATGAGTATTTCGGCCGCGAGACCTCGCGCATGATCGTGCGCCAGCCGTTGGTGGAAGCCAAGGCGATGGATCATTTCGATGTGTTTGTCTCTGTCGTGGGCGGTGGGCCGACCGGGCAAGCCGGCGCGATTCGTCATGGTCTGGCCCGCGCGCTTGTCGATTACGATGCCGAACTCAAGTTAAGCCTACGCAAGGCCGGTTTCATGACGCGCGACGCCCGTGAAGTGGAGCGCAAGAAAGTCGGTCTGCACAAGGCCCGCAAGGCGACCCAGTTCAGCAAGCGCTGAAAAAGCTGCTGCGCTCGGCATCTTGCCTATTGGGGGATCGTCTAGCGGTAGGACTGCGGACTCTGACTCCGCCAACCCAGGTTCGAATCCTGGTCCCCCAGCCAATGCCAAGGCCCTGCTCAATGAGCAGGGCCTTTTCGTATGCCGGAACCAAGATTAGAACCTGCAAGGTTCGACAAATTTGTCCGGAACGAATTTGAATGTGCAGCGCTTGCACTGCGCGGCCCGCAGGGCGCAGGCCATGGATGGCCGGAGTAATCCTGGTCCCCCAGCCAACACAAAAGCCCCGTTTCGAGCGGGGCTTTTCGTTATCGGAGCCAAATCTGCCATGCCTATTCGTCTCGGGGCAGGCTACATTCGCTGTCCAAGGGCCTGTAAGCTGTAATATCATAAAGTTTGCTCATAGCCGCAATAACGGCAACCCTGGGGGCTGGTAGAGTCCCACTTGCCACGAGCATGGAGTTCGACATGAGTGAAGAGCGCAAAGTGGACGTTTCGGATTTGAAGCCAGGCATGTACGTGTCACGCCTGGATCGGCCTTGGCTCGAATCCCCATTCCCCTTCCAGGGATTCTTGCTGGAGGATTGGGAGGAGGTGGCAGAAGTTCAGAATGCCTGCAGCTACGTTTACGTGGAGGCAGCGCAAACTGCGGTGGCCATGGTGGCAGAGACACGAGGCCCCGCATGGCTGAGCGAAAGCTCGGACAACAAGGAGTTGAAGCGCAAGACCCGGTCAACCCCGCGCCGCGCCGCCCGTGAGATCGATGCGTCCGGCAGCTCGCCATGGGAAGCTTGGCTGGAGCAGCAGTCGGGATGGACTCCTGGGGGCACGTTGCCCGTGACGTCGCTCGAAGACGAGGTTCGCGACGCGCGGCCCCTGATCGAGGAGACCCGCGGCCTGGTGCAGCAGCAGATGCAGGATGCGCGCAACGGACGTAGCCTGGATACGCCCGTCGCGCGTGAGTGTGTCGAGAATCTCACCGAAAGCGTTCTGCGCAATCCGGATGCTCTAGTCTGCCTGTCCGCGCTCAAGAAGCGGGATGAATACACTTATCTGCACTCCCTGTCGGTATGCGTTCTCAGCATCTCACTTGGGCGCTACCTCGGGCTGCCGCGTGAGGCGCTGCTGGAACTGGGCCTCGGGGCGTTCCTGCACGACATCGGCAAGATGCGCATTCCCGACAGCGTGCTGAACAAACCGGGCCCGCTGACCGACGAGGAAATGGAGATCATGCGCAAGCATACCGAGTACGGTATCGAGATCGTGGACGGCTCCGAGCGTTTGCCCGCGAGCAGCCGCAGCGTGATCTACTCTCATCACGAACGCCTTGACGGCAGCGGCTACACCGAGGGCGTCGCAGGAGGACGGATCGATCCTTTGACTCACATCGTGTCGGTGTGCGACACCTACGACGCCATGATCAGTCATCGTCCTTACAAAAAGGCGTGTTCACCGCTCGACGCCACGGCGGAGCTGTATCGGGCCCGCGGGCAGCTTTTCGATCCCGGTCTGGTACACCAGTTCATCGGTTGCATCGGGGTCTATCCGGTCGGTAGCCTGGCCGAACTGAACACGGGCGAGGTGGGCGTAGTGGTCGCTGCCGGTGAGGATCGCCTGCGGCCGAGGTTGCTCGTGGTGCTCGACGAGGAGCATCAACAGTTGAAAAGACCCTACGAGATCAATCTCTCGCATGCGCTGCAGTCCAGTGCTGGCCAGCGCCTCGATATCATGCGCTCGCTGGAGACCGGGGCCTACGGTCTGCAGCCGTCCGAGCTGCTGGGCTATGTGGAGCATGCATAAGCCACCGGGGAGCCGTTACTGCAGAGTAAATCGGGTAGCTTTCAACCTGAGTCTGTGCGCGTGACCTCACGTTAACGCGCGTGTCAAATGTGAGGTCTGACTCTGTGCGCGGTCCTGCAAGCGAAGGCCCGGTTCCCAACCTATTTCTCGTTGGCGCACCCAAGTGCGGGACAACATCGCTGTATGAATACCTGCGCCGGCACCCGCAGATTTTCTTCCCATTCAGTAGTGACGACTACGGACGGGTCAAGGAGCCCAATCATTTCTGCCCCGAGCTCGAGATCCTTGAAAAGGATGCGATAAAGGCTCGGAAAGGCTATATCGATCTATATCGTGGTAGTGAGCGCGCGCGTTGGCGCGGTGATGCGTCGACCAATTACCTGTTCTCGGAAACGGCGGCAGAGAGAATAAAGCGCTTTTGTCCGGATGCACGCATACTGATCATGTTGCGGCCTCCGGTCGATATGATGCGTTCTTACCACAGTGAACTGGTGCGCCATCATCACGAAGACATAGCGGACTTCAATGAAGCATTGAGTGCCAGTGAAGACCGTCGAAACGGGCTGCGTATTCCGGAATTCACTGGAGTTCCCAAGTGTCTGGATTATTTTGCGATCAGCCGCTTCGCCGAACAGATAGAGCGTTACTACCGCGTATTTGGGAGAGATGCCGTAAAAGTGGTGCTACTGGAAGACATGGTTTCCGATCCTGCGGTTACATTTCGCGACGTTCTGTCCTTTCTCGACGTGGACATATCGTTCCAGCCTGAATTCAAGGTGCACAATGAAACACCGAGAAACGGCTTCCTGGAGCGCGTCGCCAGATCCGTTTACGGCGCGCCTGTGGTCAAGCATGTTCTTGGCACGACTTTTCCTTGGCGTGTCAAGCGTAGTATTCTTTCTTCAATCCGTCGCATTGAGCAAGTTCGCCAACGAC
>JBOHZI010000003.1:0-25209 GCA_050738295.1 Gammaproteobacteria bacterium | reverse complement strand
ATGTTGCGCAGCCTGCTGGTGGGTCAATTCAACGCGGCAAATCTGCTGGCCGTGCTCGCGGTGTTGCTTGCGCAGGGACGCCCATTTGGCGACACGTTGAGCCGCGTCTCGCATGCGCGCACGGTGCCCGGACGCATGGAAGGTTTCGGTGGCGGCAATCAGCCGCTGGTGGTGGTCGATTATGCGCATACGCCGGATGCGTTGCAGCAGGCGCTGACCGCGGTACGCGCACATGCCCGCGGCCGGGTGAGCGTCGTGTTCGGTTGCGGCGGCGAACGTGATCGCGGCAAGCGGGTACAGATGGGTGCAGTGGCTGCCGAGGCGGCTGATCGCATCGTGCTCACCGATGACAACCCGCGCGGCGAAGACGGTGGAGAGATCATTGCTGATATACGCAGTGGCATTCCCGAGCAGACCAAGGCGAAGATCAGTGTCGAGCGGAATCGGACGCAGGCTATTGCCAACGCTCTGGAAGCGGCGCGCGTGGGCGATGTGGTGCTGGTGGCCGGCAAGGGCCACGAAACGGTTCAGATCGTGGGCACGGAACGCCGCCGCTACAGCGACCGCGATACGGTGCGCCGCCTGCTGGGGGTGCCGGTATGGTCATGACGCGCACCTTGCAGAGTGTGGCCGAAGCAGCGCACGGGCGTCTGGTCGGTGCCGATTCGGCATTTGGCGCCGTGGCCAGCGACAGTCGCCGGATGGAAGTGAATGCCTTGTTCGTGTGTCTCGAAGGCGTGCACTTCGACGGTCACGATTTCGCACGCGCGGCCGAGGAAACGGGTGCGGCCGGTTTGCTGACGCATCACGATGTGGAAACGGCGCTACCGCAGGTGCGGGTAAAAGACACACTCGCCGGGTTGGCCGATTTTGCTCACGCCTGGCGTCAGGCACATACGGTGCGTACGGTCGGCGTAACCGGTTCCAATGGCAAAACCACGGTCAAGAATCTGCTCGCCGCCGTGTTCGCACAAGTCGCGCCGACGCTGGCGACCAGTGGCAATTACAACAATCTGATCGGCGTGCCCCTGACGCTGGCCCGACTTAATTCCGAACATCGTTTTGCCGTGGTGGAGATGGGTACCAACACGCCGGGTGAAATCGCCCGTCTGGCTGAAATTGCCGTGCCCGATGCCGCCGTGGTGGTAAGCATTGCGCCCGCGCATCTGGAGGGCTTCGGAGATGTCGCCGGAGTGGCGCGCGAAAAGGGCGCGCTGTTTGCATCTCTGCCAGAAGATGGATTGGCTGTTGCGCCCGCGGATTCGCCCTGGCTGGATGATTGGCAACGCGCCTCGCGGGTAAAGCGCTGGCTCGGTTTCGGGCTGGATGAAACCGCCGATGTTCGAGCGCAGGATATTGAAACCACGGCGTCGGGCACGCGCTTCACCCTGGTAACGCCGGCGGGCGAAGCACCGGCGGAGTTGCAATTGCTGGGTCGTCACAACGTGATCAATGCGCTGGCTGCTGCTGCGGTTGCCTGGGGACTCGGTGTGGATACCGCGACCATTGCCCGCGGGCTTGCCATCGTACGCCCGGCCGCGGGGCGGCTGGTGGCGAGCAAGTTGCCCTCGGGCGCCATGCTCATCGACGACACTTACAACGCAAACCCGGTTTCTGTCTCTGCCGCAATCGACGCGGCCGTTGCGAGTGGACGCCCGGTGTGGGTAGCGCTCGGCGATCTGGGTGAATTGGGTGCCGATGCGGTTGCGTGGCACGTCCGTATAGGGCGCGAAGCACGCGAGGTCGGTGTGCGAAAACTCTATACGCTGGGTCCGCTCGCCGCTGCGGCGGCGGAGGCCTACGGCGAAGGCGGACAGGCGTTCGAGGATGTGCACGCGCTGACGGCGGCACTGGTCGAAGCCTTGCCGGCCGATGCGGTGCTCGTCGTCAAGGGTTCGCGTGCCGCGCGCATGGAGCGGGTGGTGCAGGCGCTTGCGACAGTCAGGGAGGTGTGCTGATGCTGCTCTGGCTCGCGCAATACCTCAGTCACTACGTCAGCGGCTTTCGTGTCTTTGATTACATCACGTTGCGGACCGTGCTCGCGGTGCTGACCGCGCTGGTGTTCTCCTTCGCATTGGGGCCGCTCTTGATTCGCAAGCTCAGCCTGTTCAAGGTGGGGCAGTTCGTACGCAACGATGGTCCGGCCAGCCATCTCGGCAAGGCCGGGACGCCGACCATGGGCGGTGCGCTGGTCATTATGAGCATCATCGTGGCTGTGGTGCTGTGGGGGCAACTCGAAAACCGTTTCGTGCAGGTAGCGCTGGTGGCGCTGGCCGCCTTCGGTGCGATCGGTGCGGCGGACGATGTGCTCAAGCTGCGGCGTGCGCAATCGAAGGGGCTCACTGCGCGCCGCAAGTATCTGTTGCAATCACTCGCCGCGGTGGGCGTCGGCGTATGGTTGTACCTGCTCCGCGATCAGGCGGCGGAAACGACCTTTTACCTGCCGTTCATCAAGCAGGTGGCGATTCCGATGGGCGGCTGGTTTCTGCTCTCGGTGTATCTGGTGGTGGTCGGCAGTTCCAATGCGGTGAATCTGACTGACGGGCTCGACGGCCTCGCCATCATGCCCACGGTGCTCATTGCCGGTGCGCTCGGCGTATTCGCCTACGTCACGGGCAACATCAAGATCGCCGAGTATCTGAGCATTCCCTATGTGTCGGGCGTGGGCGAACTCGCGGTGTTTTGCGGCGCTCTGGTTGGCGCCGGCATCAGCTTCCTGTGGTTCAACACCTATCCCGCGCAGGTGTTCATGGGCGACATCGGTGCGCTCGCACTCGGCGCCGCACTCGGTATTGTCGCCATCATGGTGCGCCAGGAGGTGGTGCTGTTCATCATGGGCGGCGTGTTCGTGGTGGAAACCCTGTCGGTGGTGTTGCAGGTCGGATCCTACAAGCTCACCGGAAAACGTATTTTCCGCATGGCGCCGATACACCACCATTTCGAACTCAAGGGCTGGCCCGAACCCAAGATCATTGTGCGCTTCTGGATCATCACGGTGATTCTGGTGCTCATCGGTCTGTCCACGTTGAAGGTGCGTTGATGAATATCGGGACTGGGGACTCGGGACTGGGGACTCGATTGATTGTCGGGTTCGGCAGTACCGGTGCGTCGGTGGCGCGACATCTGCGCCGCGAAGGCGTACCGTTCGCGGTGACCGATAGTCGCACGCATCCGCCCGGTGCTGAGGCGGCGAACGATGTGCCTCATGTCTATGGACGCTTCGAAAACCCGCTGCCCACCGATCAGATTGCAGAAGCCGTAGTATCGCCCGGCGTGTCTCTGGGTGAGTCGTTGCTGGAAGAGCTGCGTGCTTGCGGTGTCCCGCTGGTCGGCGACATCGAACTCTTTGCCCGTGCTCTGGACCGAGCCCCCAGTCCCCAGTCCCCAGTCCCGTCCGTCATAGCCATCACCGGTACCAACGGCAAGAGCACAGTGTGCAGCCTGGTTGCCGCGATGGCGAGAGCAGCGGGGCGGGTCACGGCAGCCGGAGCGAATCTCGGTACGCCGGCGCTGGATCTGATCGACCCCGAGGTCGAGTTGTATGTACTCGAGTTGTCGAGCTTTCAACTCGAACTTACGCATTCGCTCACCCCGCTGGTGGCTACCGTACTCAATGTCAGTGACGATCACCTCGACCGCCACGGTTCGATCGAGGCTTACGTCAACGCCAAGGCGCGCATTTATGCCCGCAGTCAGGTCGCCGTGATCAACCGCGAGGATGCACGGGTTATGGCGATGCCGTTTGGTGACGCCACCTGCATCGGTTTTGGACTCGATGTGCCGCCTTCCGAGTGTGATTACGGCCTGCGCGACGAAACGTTATGCCGGGGCGAACAAACCCTGATGCCGACAGCGGATGTGCCGCTGGCCGGGCGTCACAATTTAGCCAACGTACTTGCTGCATGGGCAATCGCTGCTGCTGCAGGGGTTGACGATGCATCCATCGCGCGTGCGGTGCGGGCGTTTCGCCCCCTCGCGCATCGACTCACGCCAGTAGGTGAGCGCGCCGGTGTGCGTTACTTCGACGACTCCAAGGCCACCAATGTGAGTGCGGCGACTGCCACGCTGGCGGGGCTCGCTGATCCGCTGGTGGTGATCGCCGGCGGTCAAGGCAAGGGTCAGGATTTCACCGCTTTTGCCGGGATGCTGGCAGAGCGTGCACGGGCGGTCGTTCTGCTCGGTGTCGATGCGCCGCTGATCGAGCGGGCCATCGCCGGACGTATCCCTGTGGTGCGTGCAACGAGCATGGAGCAGGCCGTGAGTGCAGCGGCCCGACTTGCGTGGGCCGGGGACAGCGTGGTGCTTGCGCCCGCTTGCGCGAGCTTGGACATGTTCGACAATTACGCTTCGCGCGGCGATGCGTTCGCCCGTGCAGTGGAGGTGCTCGATGGCTGCTGATGCCACGCTCGCCGTGCGCCGACGGGTACCGTCTGCGGCCCATCGTGTATCGGGGCCGGCAATCGACGGCGTGCTGCTCGGCACGCTGCTCGCGCTGCTCGGAATTGGCTTGGTGATGGTGGCCTCGACCTCCTTCACTGTGCTCGGTGCGGGCAGCGAGGGTTGGAGCGATTTTCTGCATCAATTCTGCTACGCGCTGCTCGGCCTCGTAGCCGCGGCAGCGCTCTACTCCACGCCGCTGGACCTGTTTGAGCGGCTGCGCTACGTCGTGCTCGGTCTGGCGCTTTTGCTGCTGGTTGCCGTGCTGATTCCCGGCGTGGGCCATTCCATCAACGGTAGTGCACGCTGGCTTTCGCTGGGTCCGTTCACGTTGCAGGCCTCCGAACCCGCGCGGGTTCTGGTGCTGATCTATGTGGCGGGCTACGCTGTCGAGCACCGTGACGCGCTCACACGCTCTTTCCTCGGTCTTATTCGTCCGGTCGCGGTGGTCGGGCTCGCGGGGCTTTTGCTTATAGCCGAACCGGATTTCGGTGGCACCATCGTGCTCTTCATCACTGCCATCGGTGTGCTCTTTTTCGCCGGTGCCCGCAAGCGCGATACGGCCATCCTCGTACTGATCTTCGGTGGTGCGGCAATTGTCTTGGCGGTGTCGTCTCCCTACCGTCTGGAACGCTTGACAGCGTTCGTCAACCCCTGGATTGTTGCGCAGGGTTCGGGTTTTCAGCTCACCCAGGCGCTGATTGCAGTCGGTCACGGCGGCATCTTCGGTGTCGGCCTCGGTCAAAGCATAGAGAAGCTCGCCTGGTTGCCTGAAGCGCAATCCGATTTTCTGTTCTCGGTGCTGGCCGAGGAATTGGGTCTGATCGGTGTGTTCAGCGTGATCGCGTTGTATCTGGTCTTCACGCTGCGCACGCTCAAGGTTGCGCGCCGCGCGCTCGTTGCGAATCTGCCCTTCGCGGCGAACCTGGCCTTCGCCATCGGCTTGCTGCTCGGCGTGCAGGCCTTCGTGAATATCGGCGTGAATCTGGGCGTGCTGCCGACCAAGGGATTGACGTTGCCGTTCATGAGCGCCGGTGGTTCGAGCCTGGTCGTCGATCTGGCCGCATGTGGATTGCTGCTGCGTGCCGTGCGCGAAATCGGCCTGACTACGGCACGCGGAGCGAGCCGATGAGTCGGGTTGATTCCGCACGTCCCGTACTCATTCTCGCCGGAGGGACCGGCGGGCATATTTTCCCTGCCCTCGCTGTGGCCGAGGAATTGCAGACCCGCGCTGTGCCCGTGCATTGGCTGGGCGGTGCGAGCGGTTTGGAATCCACGCTCGTGCCCGCCACCGATATCGGTTTTACTGCGCTGCCAGGGCGCGGTATTCGCGGCAGCGGGTGGCAACGCAAGCTGCTTGGCCCACCGCGTCTGGTGTTTGCCGTATATGCGGCCCTGCGTCTGATTCGGCGTTTGCGTCCGCGCGCCGCCATCGGCTTTGGCGGTTACGCCAGTGGGGCGGGTGGACTGGCTGCCTGGCTGGCACGTTGTCCGCTGCTGATTCATGAGCAGAACGCGATTCCAGGCGCCACCAATCGCGTGCTGGCACGTTTTGCCAAACGCGTATTGACCGGTCTGCCCGGAGCCTTCGATAACAACGCTGTGCTGACGGGTAACCCGGTGCGGCTTGAATTCGCGCAACTGGCGGCGCCAGCCGAGCGGCTGCGTGGCCGTCAGGGCGCGTTGCGTCTGCTGGTGGTAGGTGGCAGTCAGGGGGCGCAGGCATTGAATGCCGTTGTGCCCGCGGCGCTGGCGCGCAGCACGTATCGCTTCGAGGTGCGCCACCTGTGTGGTGCGGCGCATGTGACGGAGACGCAAGCCGCTTACCGCGAGGCGGACACAACGGCGGATGTGCAGGCCTTCGAGTCCGACATGGCGAGCGTGTGTGTGTGGGCTGATCTGGTGGTGGCGCGTGCCGGCGCACTCAGTCTGGCCGAATTCGCCGCCGCCGGTTTGCCTTCCATTCTGGTGCCGTATCCGTGGGCGGTGGACGATCATCAGAGCGCGAACGCACGCGTGTTCGAAACCGTCGGTGCGGCGTATCTGATTCCGCAACCCGAACTGGACGCAACGCGGCTGAGCGCCGAGCTTGATGCACTCGCCGAAGCCGGGCGCGAACATCTGCTCGGCATGGCCGAATGCGCGTACCGGCTGGCGCGTCCGGATGCGGCGGTGAGTGTGGCCCGCGCCGTGCTCGAAGTGGCGGAGGCGAGCGCATGAACGCAATGCATAAGCCGATGGGTCGCATCCGTCACATTCACATGGTCGGTATCGGTGGCAGTGGCATGAACGGCATTGCCGAGGTGCTGCTCAATCTGGGCTACTCCGTGTCCGGTTCGGACATCAAGGACAGCCCGACGGTAAAACGTCTGCGCGCGAACGGTGCGGAAATTCACCTGGGGCATCGCACGGAAAATCTGACCGCCGCCGATGTCGTGGTCACCTCCAGCGCAGTGCACTCCGACAATCCCGAAGTGGCGGCGGCCATCGAGCGGCGCATTCCGGTAATTCCGCGTGCGCAGATGCTCGCGGAACTGATGCGTTTCCGCTACGGCATCGCGGTGGCCGGCACGCACGGCAAGACCACGACCACGAGCCTGATCGCGAGTGTGCTGATGGAGGCCGGACTGGATCCCACCTTCGTGATCGGCGGGCGGCTGGAAAGTGCCGACAGCAGCGCGCGCCTGGGTCAGGGTCACTACCTGGTGGCCGAAGCCGACGAAAGCGATGCCTCGTTCCTGCTTTACAAACCGATGATGGCGGTGGTGACCAATGTCGACCGCGATCATCTGGGCACCTACGGCGACGATTTCTCGCGCCTGGAAGCGAGTTTTGTCGAATTCCTGCACCAGTTGCCGTTCTACGGGCGCGCCATTTTGTGTGCCGACGATCCCGTGCTCGCGCGCCATGCCGCCACCCTGGGGCGTGCGGTTTGGAGCTACGGGTTCGGCGCTGCGGATTTCCGGGCGGCAAAGCTGCGCGCCGAAGGTCGGCGCATGCATTTCGAGGTGACGCGGCCGGAAGCGCCGCCGCTTGAAATCAGTCTCAACATGCCGGGCCGGCACAACGTGCTGAATGCCCTCGCCGCAGTTGCCGCCGCGCACGAACTCGAAGTCGACGACACGGCGCTGGTGAAGGCACTCGCTGAATTCCATGGCATCGACCGGCGCATGCAGGCATTGGGCGAGCTCGCTTTCGGCGACGTGCGGGTGCCGCTGATTGACGATTACGGGCACCATCCGAGCGAAGTGGCGGCGACACTGTCGGCGGTGCGTGAAGCCTGGCCCGAGCGGCGTCTGATAGTCGTGTTCCAGCCGCATCGTTACACCCGCACCCACGATCTGCTGGATGACTTCGGCGCGGCGTTGGCGAATGCCGATGTGCTCCTGTTGGGCGAAGTGTATGCGGCAGGCGAGACGCCGATCCCCGGTGCCGACGCACGTGCTGTAGCGCGGGCCATTCGCAGCCGTGGCCGGGTCGAACCCGTGTTCGTATCTGCTCTCGACAATTTGTCGGGCGTGCTCGACGATCTGGTGAAGGACGGCGACATTATTCTCACCCTGGGGGCGGGCGATGTCGGTCAGCATGCGCGGGCCTTGTTCGCGGCACGCGGGGTGAAAACATGAGCGCCGCTGTGCGCATCGAGCCGGCACGCTTCGGGCGCGTGGCCGTGCTGCTTGGTGGTCACTCCGCTGAGCGCGAAGTTTCGCTCATAAGCGGGCGCGCGGTGCTTGAGGGCCTGCGTGCGGCGGGCGTCGATGCGCATCCACTGGATCCGCGCGAGGACGGACTCACGGCCTTGTGTGAGCATCGCTTCGAGCGCTGCTTCAACGTGTTGCACGGACGCGGCGGCGAGGACGGCACGCTGCGCGGTTTTCTCGACACGCTGGCCATTCCCTGTACCGGGAGTAATGTACTCGGCAGCGCCATCGCCATGGACAAGTGGATCACCAAGCGCATCTGGCGCGATCGCGGTCTGCCCACGCCGGACTGGATCGAACTGCATCATGGTGACGTAGCGCCGGCCAATCTATTCGAGCGTCTGGGCTCCACGCTTGCCGTCAAACCCGCCCGCGAGGGCTCCACGCTCGGCCTCAGTCGGGTGCAGGCGCCCGATCAATTGCCGGCGGCGCTGGAGCAGGCCTTTGCCTGCGACGAACAGGTACTTATCGAGCCCTGGATCACGGGCCGGGAGCTGACCTGTTCGCTCCTCGGCGACGAGGCTTTGCCCTTGATTCATATCGAACCGGCGGTGGAGTTCTACGACTTCGAAGCGAAATACGTCTCCGATGCGACGCGCTATCACTGTCCGTGCGATTTGCCGGCGGAGCGGGAACTCGAGTTGCGGACATTGTGCCAGCACGCCTTTGTCGCACTGAACTGCTCGGGCTGGGGACGCGTGGATCTGTTGCTTGACGGTGCCGGCGAAGCCTGGTTGCTTGAAGCCAACACCGTGCCCGGCATGACATCTCACAGTCTGGTGCCGATGGCGGCCCAGGCGGAAGGCATGAGTTTTTCCGAACTGGTCGTGACGATCCTCGCGCAGACGCTGGGGGGTGAGTGATGGTGGCCGAGGCAATGACCTTCGTGCGTCGGGTTCAGCCCAGGCACTGGTTGCGCTGGATGCTGGCGGCCTGCGCAGTGGTACTCGCCTGGGCGCTGATTGCGCACTATGCGGTCAGACCCAGCGGACCGCTGGTTAATGCCGTGGTGATTCATCTGCCCGCCAACCACGAGGTGAACGCTGCGCAGATTCGTTCCGCGGTGGCCTCCGTGGTGCATGGCGGAGTGCTGGCGGTCGATCTTGGAACGGTGCGTGCCGCGGTGCAGGAGTTGCCGTGGGTCGCGGGCGCTTCGGTGCGTCGAGTGTGGCCCGCAGCGCTGGCTGTGGATGTGCGGCTGCGCCGACCGATCGCACGCTGGGGTGAGAACTCATTGGTCGACAGCAGCGGGCAGGTGTTTACGCCTGCGAGCGTGACGGCCTTTACAGCTTTACCGGTGCTGAAGGGTATGCCGGACGAGGCAAGTGAGGTGTTTGCCGATTTTGCACGGGTGCAATCGCAGGTCCGTCCGCTCGGTCTGAAAGTGAGGGAATTGAGCGAGAACGCCCGCGGCGAATTGAACGTTACCTTCGCATCCGGCCTGGTGCTTGCGCTCGGGCACAAGGATCCGTTCGGGCGCCTCGCCCGGTTCATTCATATCGCCGTGCCGACTTTTGGCAGCGACCTTACACGGGTCGCCACGGTGGACATGCGTTATCCCAACGGATTTGCCGTGGGATGGAAAGGGGAAGGAGATCATGGCAGCAAAAAGTGACCGCAGGCTCGTAGTCGGCCTGGACGTCGGCACCTCCAAGATTGTCGCCATCGTAGGCGAGCTGGCCAACGATGGCACGATCGAGGTCGTTGGCGTGGGCATGCATCCCTCGCGCGGATTGAAAAAGGGCGTGGTGGTGAATATCGAATCTACCGTGCGCTCGATTCAGCGCGCGGTGGAAGAGGCCGAACTGATGGCCGGCTGCGAAATCCATTCGGTGTATGCGGGGATCGCAGGCAGCCACATCCGCAGCTTGAACTCGCACGGCATTGTCGCCATCCGCGACAAGGAGGTCATGCCGGCCGACGTGGACCGGGTGATCGATGCCGCGCGCGCCGTCGCCATTCCCGCCGATCAGAAAATCCTGCACGTGATCCCGCAGGAATTCGTGATCGACCAGCAGGATGGCATCCGCGAACCGGTGGGCATGTCCGGTGTACGACTGGAGGCGCGGGTGCACATCGTGACCGGGGCGGTGTCTTCGGCTCAGAACATCGAAAAATGCGTACGTCGCTGCGGGCTAACCGTCGACGACATCGTGCTCGAACAGCTTGCGTCGAGTTACTCGGTGCTTACCGAAGACGAAAAGGAACTCGGTGTATGCCTGGTCGATATCGGCGGCGGCACCACCGACATTGCGATTTTCAGCGAAGGCGGGCTAAGGCACACGGCGGTGATTCCGATCGCCGGCGATCAGGTTACCAACGACATCGCCATCGCCCTGCGTACGCCGACCAAGAGCGCGGAGGAGATCAAGCTGCGCTACGCCTGTGCGTTGCCGCAACTTACTTCGTCGGAGGAAACCATCGAGGTGCCGAGCGTGGGCGAACGCGCTCCTCGGCGGCTCGGGCGCCAGACTCTGGCCGAAGTGGTCGAACCGCGTTACGCCGAACTGTTCGCCCTGATTCAGGCCGAGATCCGGCGCAGCGGTTTCGAGGACATGATCGCCGCCGGCATCGTGTTGACGGGCGGCGCTTCCAAGATGGAAGGCGCGGCCGAACTGGCTGAGGAAATCTTTCACACCCAGGTACGCCTCGGCACCCCGATCGGGGTCTCCGGGCTGGTCGAAGTGGTGCGTAACCCGATTCACGCAACCGGTGTCGGATTGCTGATCTTTGCCCGTGAAGCGCTCACGGGTGGGCGGTCGTCCGATGCTCCGAAGGCGAGAAGTTTCAAGGACATGTTCCAGCAAATGCGGCGCTGGTTCGAAGGTAATTTTTAATCAAGTTCCCTACGGGAACAGGAGGTAGCCATGAGTATGTTTGAATTAATGGACGGTGTGAGCCAGGACGCGGTGATCAAGGTGATAGGCGTCGGTGGCGGCGGCGGCAATGCCGTGCGGCACATGGTGGCTTCGGGTATCGAAGGGGTGGATTTCATCTGCGCCAATACCGATGCCCAGGCACTCAGAAACACCAACGCCAAAACGGTGCTCCAGATCGGTTCGGGAATCACCCGCGGCCTCGGCGCCGGGGCGGACCCGGAAGTGGGTCGGCAGGCGGCGATGGAAGATCGCGAGCGCATCCGCGAGGTGATCGAGGGCTGCAACCTGCTCTTCATCACGGCCGGCATGGGCGGCGGCACCGGTACCGGCGCGGCGCCAGTGGTGGCGCAGATCGCCAAGGAAGCAGGCGCCCTGGTGGTGGCCGTGGCCACCAAGCCGTTTTCCTGGGAAGGCAAGAAGCGAAACGCCATCGCGGAGGCAGGGCTGAAGGAACTCGGTCATCACGTCGATTCCCTCATCACCATTCCCAACGACAAGCTGCTCAAGGTACTGGATGCGAAGACTTCGCTGCTCGAGGCGTTCCGTTGCGCCAATGACGTGTTGTTCGGAGCGGTGCAGGGTATTGCCGAACTCATTACCCGACCCGGCCTGATCAACGTGGACTTCGCCGATGTGCGTACCGTGATGAGTGAAATGGGCATGGCCATGATGGGTTCGGGTGCGGCAGTGGGCGAAGAACGTGCCCGGCGCGCGACCGAGGATGCGATTGCCAGCCCGTTGCTCGAGGACATCAACCTCTCGGGCGTCAAGGGCATTCTGGCCAACATCAGCGCGGGTACGGACATGTCCATTGGCGAATTCGACGAGGTGGGCGGCATCCTGCGTGACATCGCCGCCGACGACGCGACCGTGGTGGTCGGCACCGTGATTGATCCCTCGATGACCGAGGGCGAACTGCGGGTGACGGTGGTAGTCACCGGGCTGGGGGGGCCGAGGCAGCGTGAAGTGGAACGTCCGGAGATGAAGCTGGTAGCCCAGGGCGGCGGCAGTGCCGATGCGGTGGCCACCGGCGATTACGGGGAATACGAGCGGCCCACGGTGCTGCGTCAGCAACGTCAGGACGCTGCGCCTTCGCGGCTCGATCCGAGCGATCCGAATTACCTGGATATTCCGGCCTTTTTGCGCCGTCAGGCCGATTGAGGCGGCCTGACGGGGGTTGGCGAGGCGGCATGCCGTGCATCCGTCCGGAAATCTTTGGCGTACAAGCAGTTAGAGGTGAAATATGGGTAATATTGTGCTAATATTCGCCGGATTGCGTGCCTTGGCGTACGCGCCCGACTTCGTGAGAAATTCATAATGGTCAAGCAACGTACCCTGAAAAACAGCATACGCGCCGCCGGCGTGGGTTTGCACACGGGTCAGAAGGTGTTCATGAACCTGCGGCCCGCGGCGCCGGAAACAGGCATCGTGTTCCGCCGGGTGGATCTTGACGAGCCGGTGGAAATTCCTGCCAGAGCGGACCGTGTGGGCGATACCACGCTCGGCACCAGTCTGGTGGCCGGCGATGTACGCATCGCCACGGTAGAGCATCTGCTTTCCGCACTGGCCGGACTGGGTATCGACAACGCCTACATTGATCTCTCGGCTTCCGAAGTGCCGATCATGGATGGCAGTGCCGGTCCGTTCGTATTTCTGATTCAGTCAGCGGGCATCGAAGAGCAGAATGCGCCGAAACGGTTCATACGCATCAAGCGCACGATCGAGGTTCGCCAGGAAGACAAATGGGCGCGGTTGGAGCCTTACGACGGTTTCAGCGTGGGCGTGGAGATCGATTTTGATCATCCGGTGTTCAAGCAGCACACCCGGCACAGTATGGTCGACTTTTCCAGTACCTCCTTTGTAAAGGAAGTGAGCCGGGCCCGCACCTTCGGATTTTTGCGCGATATCGAATTTCTGCGTAGGCGCAATCTGACACTCGGTGCCTCGCTCGACAATGCGATTGCGCTCGACGAGTTCCGTATCCTTAACGAGGACGGTCTGCGCTACGAAGACGAATTCGTCAAGCACAAGGTGCTCGACGCGGTGGGTGATCTGTATCTTCTCGGCCATACCCTGATCGGGCGCTATGTGGCCTACAAGCCGGGTCATGGTCTGAACAACGCCATACTGCGCACGTTGCTGGCTGATGCCACGGCGTGGGAGGAAGTGACGTTCGAGGAGCCTGCGGCGTTGCCGATTTCCTATGCCGGCGCGGCATGGAGCCCGACCACAGCCTAACGCGCTGCACCCCGCGCCAGACGGCGTAGCGCCGCGGCCAGTTCATCATCTCCTACAGTGCGTGCACTGGCCTCCAGTGTTGCTACCACGCGCTCCGGCAGCCACGGAGACCGGAGTGTTGCGGGTGCGGAAGGCGACAAATCCGTCAGGACACGGAATACCAAGGCGGGGCGTGAACCCAGATGACGGGTAGCGGCCTCTTCCAGATCGGGGGCCTGATAACGCAGACGCGTGGCCCAGGTCGCAGAGTCGGCAAAGATCACAAGTCTTTCGGAATTGCCACTGACCCCCATGAAATGCGCTCGCATTTCGGGCTCCAGAGCCTCGGTGAGCGTATTACGCAGCTTGGCAAGCGTATGCGCATGGCGGTAGACTGCGGCAAGCGTGTCTCCGGATACGCACTGGTTCAAGGGGCGAAATCCCTCTTTGCGAATAACGGGCATTAAATAGAGAGCAGGCTGAATGGAATTTATTGTAGTACGTCCCGGCCGCCCTTCGCGGCGCTGGAAGTTGCGCAGCCGCTACGGTGTGGTTCTGACATTTGCCGTGTGCGTGGTGATTGCGGGCGGGATCGTGTTCGGCTATCTCCTGGGCGCGAAACGCGCGCCGGCTGAATTGTTCGCCCAGACGCACGAACTGCATAACCAAATCGAAAAACAAACGCATGAGTTGGCGGATCTGCGTACGCAGAATCAGGGCGCGATCAATGCCGTGGCCGCACGCATGGCGCAATTGAACGCGCAGGCGAATCGTCTCGATGCCATGGGTGCCGAAGTCGTGCATTTGGCCGGTCTCAAGAAGAGCGGTTTTGACTTTAGTGAACCGGTGGGTGAAGGCGGTCCCGACACCGGTAATGAGCAGCCCTGGAAGAGCGGCACCCTGAATTCGGCGGTTGGGGCGCTTGCACAACGTCTGTGGCATGAGGAGCATGAACTCATCGCGCTGGAATCGCTGCTTTCCAACAAAAAACTAAGCGCGCAGATTGTCCCTCGTGGCAAGCCGATTCGTGGCGGCTGGGTTTCCTCGCCTTATGGTTGGCGAACCGATCCTTTCACCGGCGAACGAGAATTCCACGAAGGCATCGATTTTGCCGGCCCCGAGGGCGCCCATGTACATGCTGTCGCGGCCGGTGTGGTGACCTGGGCAGGCCCACGCTACGGGTACGGCAATCTGGTAATCGTCAACGACGGTGACGGCTATACCACTTACTATGCGCACAACAAGAAGGTGCTGGTTCAAGTGGGTACGGTGATCAAGCGAGGCGACGTGATTTCCCTGCTCGGCGAGACCGGGCGCGCGACAGGCCCGCATGTGCATCTCGAGGTGCACCACGATGGCAAGACGATCAATCCCTGGCGCTTTGTCGTAGGCCAAGGCACGGCCTGAGGAAGCGGGCTTTCCGGCCATCGATAAATCCGGCTGCTTGTTTTAGCCGTTTTCGCCCGCATATTGATACACCAAGGTCCTGCGGGCGCCTGTTAAAATGAATATCGCCTGCGGCCTCTGTGACCGGAGTTCGCGCACAGGCGGCAATTTTACGACCCAACCCGGTTCCTGAATTTTATGCTCAAGTATTTCGTCAAAAGCCGCAACCAAAGGCTACTCAAGCACGTCCATCGCAGTGTAGTGGCAGTCAATGCCCGCGAGGACGAGTTCAAGACCTTGTCCGACGAGGCATTGCAGGCCAAGACCGGGGAATTCCGGACACGGCTGAACGAGGGCGCGAGCCTGGACAGTCTGCTTCCGGAGGCTTTCGCCGCCGTGCGTGAAGCGGCGCAGCGCCATCTGGGCCTGCGCCATTACGACGTGCAGTTGGTGGGCGGCGTGATTCTGCACCGCGGCAAGATCTCCGAAATGGCGACCGGCGAAGGTAAAACGCTGGTATCGACCCTGCCGGCCTATCTCAACGCACTACCCGCCAAGGGCGTGCATATAGTGACCGTCAACGATTATCTCGCTCAGCGCGATGCCGACTGGATGCGCCCGGTTTACGATGCGCTCGGACTCACGGTCGGAGTGGCGGCCTCCGGGCAGCCGCCGGACGACAAGCGCGCCGCCTATACGGCCGATATTACCTACGGCACCAATAACGAATTCGGTTTCGATTATCTGCGCGACAACCTGGCCTTTTCGCTGGAGGATCGGGTGCAGCGCGGTTTGCATTACGCGATCGTGGACGAAGTCGATTCGGTGCTCATCGACGAGGCGCGTACGCCACTCATTATTTCCGGGGCGGCCGAGGAAGATACCGCGCTTTACGTGCGCATCGATCGTTTGATGCCCCGGCTCACGGTACAGAAGGAAGAGGACGGCCCGGGCGATTTCAAGATCGACGAGAAACAGAAGCAGGTGCTGCTGAGCGAAGAAGGCCATCAGCATCTGGAAGAAGTGTTGCGCGGCGAAGGCATACTCAAGGAGAACGATAACCTGTATTCGGCCGCCAACATGACGCTCATGCACCATGTCAACGCGGCACTTCGTGCGCACCACATTTACAAGCGCGAAGTGGACTACATCGTGCGCGGCGGGGAAGTGGTGATCGTCGACGAGTTTACAGGGCGCACCATGGAGGGCCGGCGCTGGTCCGAAGGTTTGCACCAGGCGGTGGAAGCCAAGGAAGGCGTCAACATCCAGGCCGAGAATCAGACCGTCGCCTCGATCACGTTCCAGAACTATTTCCGCATGTACGACAAGCTGGCGGGCATGACCGGTACCGCCGATACCGAAGCCTACGAGTTTCAGGACATCTACGGTCTGGAAGTGGTGGTTATTCCGACCAACAAACCGATTGTGCGTCAGGACAATCCCGATCAGGTGTATCTGAGCCACAAAGAGAAGTTCGACGCCATCATTACGGATATTGTCGCGTGTCACGAACGAGGCCAGCCGACCCTGGTCGGCACGACCTCGATCGAGGTGTCCGAATACCTGAGCGGACTGCTCAAGAAGCGCAAGATTCCGCACAACGTGCTCAACGCCAAGCAGCACGAACGCGAAGCCGAAGTCGTGGCCGAGGCGGGGCGTCCCGGCGCCGTGACCATCGCCACCAACATGGCCGGCCGTGGCACCGATATCGTGCTCGGCGGCAATCCCGACAACGAGCTTGAGGCCGCGGGCGACGACGAAGCCAAGCGCAAGGCCATCCGTGACGTCTGGCGCGAACGCCACGAGCAGGTGATTGCGGCAGGCGGGTTGCACATTATCGGCACCGAGCGTCACGAATCGCGACGTATCGACAATCAGTTGCGCGGTCGTTCCGGACGTCAGGGCGATGCCGGCGCGAGCCGTTTTTACATGTCGCTCGAAGACAATCTGATGCGCATCTTCGCCTCCGACCGGGTCAAGGGGCTGATGAGCCGCATCGGTTTGCAGGAAGGCGAGGCCATCGAGCACTCCATGGTGTCGAAGGCCATCGAAGGCGCGCAACGCAAGGTTGAGGCGCACAACTACGACATCCGCAAGGAATTGCTGGAATACGACAACGTCGCCAATGATCAGCGCAAGGTCATCTATACCGAGCGCTCCGAATTGATGGCAACCGAGGATGTATCCGAACTCGCCACCGAAATGCGTGGCGATGCCATCCGCAACGTGCTCGATGAATTCATCCCGCCCGATAGCGTGGAAGACATGTGGGACGTACCGGGTGCCGAGCAGGCCCTGGAGCAGGAATTTGGAGCGAAGCTGCCGATCAGAAAATGGCTCGATGAAGACGATAGCCTTTATGAAGCAGCGCTCAAGGAAAAAGTCGAAAAGTATTTCGCAGACGAATACGCGCGCAAGGAATCGCTGGTCGGTGCCGAGGTCATGCGCCAGTTCGAGAAGGCGGTTTCACTGCAGATGCTCGACCAGTTGTGGAAGGAGCATCTGGCGGCTATGGATCACCTGCGTCAGGGAATTCACCTGCGCGGATACGCCCAGCAGGATCCAAAGCAGGCTTACAAGCGCGAAGCGTTTTCCATGTTCACCGAAATGATGGAACGCTACAAGCTTGAGGTGACCAATATGCTGGCGCGCGTAGAGGTCGAAGGCTCTGCCGACGTGGAAGCGGTCGAAGCCGAGCGGCGCCGTGCGGGCCAGGCGCAATACGAGTATCAGCATGCCGACGCGGCGGCTGCAGCCGGCGGGGCGGAACAGGGCGGTGATGCCGCAGCAGCGCCCCCGGAAGAACCCTTTGTGCGTTCCGGGCGCAAGGTAGGCCGCAACGAACCCTGCCCCTGCGGTTCGGGCTTGAAGTACAAGAATTGTCATGGCCGCTTGAATCAGCGCGCGACGGGATGATAAAAACCGGGACCCGGGATTCGGGACCCGGATCCCGAATTGAAGTGGCCGTTGGCGTACTGCAACGCGCGGACGGCACCGTACTGGTCAGCGAACGTCAGGCCGACAAAAACCTGGCAGGTTACCTGGAATTCCCGGGCGGAAAGATTGAATCCGGTGAAACCTCGGCGGTCGCACTTCGCCGTGAACTCCATGAAGAATTGGGCATTTCCACCGCCGAAGCGTGCCTGCGTCCGCTCATCCGCTTCGAACACGATTACCCCGAATTCCGTGTGAGTCTCTGTGCGTATCGCATCGGAGCCTGGGAGGGTGAGCCGGTTGGTCGAGAAGGCCAATGCCTAAGTTGGTACACGCCGAAGGATTTATTCGAAGCGCCATTATTGCCGGCCAATCGGCCGCTACTCAATGCCTTGACTTTGCCCTCGACGCTCTTGATTACTCCTCGGCCCGAGCCGGGCGAAACGGACGCATTCGTACAGCGCTTCGAACAGGCGCTGGCAGGCGAACATCCTGACGGTGCCATATTGCGGTTGCGTGATCGGACTCTGCTGAAATTACTGGAAGCTCCGCTTGCTGCCGTTGCATACAGACGAGAACGGCCTCTCATCCTTAATTCAGGAGAGGTGACGCCCTGCTTGCCGAAAGGTTTTTCCGGGCTGCATCTGCCGGCTAGCGTGCTGGCCACCCTTGACGCGCGTCCCGCAGTCGATGGCTGGGTCGGAGCTTCCGTGCACACGGTCGAGGAAGCAGCCCACGCTCGTCGGCTGGGCCTTGATTATGTGATTGCTGGCAACGTGCGGGAAACGCCTTCGCATCCCGGCGGCAAGCCGCTCGGCTGGAGCGGGTTCGAGGAAATCGTAGCTGCCGCAGGTATTCCTGCGTATGCCATTGGCGGCATGACACCCGAGGACTTGTTTCGTGTCCGTTTGTGTTGGGGCCAAGGTGTGGCGGCAATCCACGCTTTCTGGAAACCGTAAAGCGGGCTCGGCAAACCGGCAAACTGCCGGCATTTCCAGCGCTCAGCGTTCACAACCGGCAGAAGGCCAGTTCGAAATCGATGTCGCGGCGCTGCACTTCATCGCGCGCATCGACGCCATTCCAGTGATGAAATTGAATGGTGACCCGGTGCTTGCCGCCGCTCACCATGGGATACAACTTCGAATGGGCCGGCAAATTGATGCGCAGCAGTACGGGTGGGTTTTCACTCGGCGGTTGATATTCGTAGATGCCACCCACGGCCCTGACTGCGCTGGACTCCGTCGCTTCGCGTATGTGTTTCAGGAGCAGTTTCACGGCGCTCGCAATCGGTGTGAATTCTTCGTACCAGTGCGACAGATCCTTGAGACGTTCCGCTTCAGGTCGCGTAAGCCAGCAATGCAGGCTCGGCAGATCGAAGGAACAGGTGCCGCCGGGGATGCTGCTGCGGCTGCGTACGGCGGTGATAAAGTCGTTGCTCTTCAGACGTTGTCCCACGCGCTCCGGCAGGGATTCCACGCTGTGCTGCTCGTGCTCCAGCGCGGAAAGCGTACTTCTGAGCCGCTGATCGTCGATACCGGCCTGCTCTCGCAGGCTGGAGAGGACGATACGCTGGCGCTCCAGCTCGGAGAGTATGTCGCGCTTGATTTCTCCCCGTTCGCTCAGCGCGGCCAGCTCCAGAAGCATCGCCAAAGCCGCCCGCGAAAAATCCGGTTGCGTATGCTGCACCAGCGTGTGGGTGGAGCCCAGCACGCTTTCCAGGCGCAGGAAGCTGCGCATCCGCTCGGTCATCGGATGTTCGAAGATGCTGACAGGCACAACAGGCTTGGAATGATCGCTCATGGTCGTACGATTGTAGCAATCACGGATTTCACCGTCTCTGTTCGTCTTGTGCCAACTGCAGGTACGAGTCGTGCAGCTGCTCTACGGCGGCCTCGAGTTCGGCGCTCGATTCTTCGTTCAGGATCACGTCATCGGCCAGCGCCAGGCGGGCCGCGCGCGAACTCTGGGCGGCCAGCGCGGCGCGTGCCGAACTTTGTGTTTCCCCATCGCGCTGCATGAGCCGTCGAATTTGCGTGTCTTCGTTGCAATCGATGACCAGCACGCGATCCAGCGTCCGGGCCCAACCCGATTCCACCAGCAGCGGCACTTCCACAACGGCGTACGGAGTCTCTGCCGCGGTCAGACGTTTGCGCAACAGCGCCTCGATGCGCGGATGAGTCAACGCCTCCAGCCGTCGGCGGGCCGCGGCGTCGTCGAAAATTCGCTGGCGCAAGGCGCGCCGGTTCAATGTGCCATCGGCGGCAAGCAGACTCTTCCCGAAAGCACGCACTACGTCGCGGAGACCATCGCTGCCCGGCGCGAGGACTTCACGGGCAAGTTCGTCGGTGTCGATGACGCAGGCGCCGAGGTCTGCAAAGTGACGGGCGGCCGTCGATTTACCGCTCGCTATGCCGCCGGTGAGTCCGATTGTAAACATGCCGTTAGTGCCGTAGTGGAGCGACCCAGTGCAGATAGGCATGCACGATGGCCGGGCCTGCGAACAGGGCGAGCACGCCGGCGGCGGCGAGGAACGGTCCGAAGGGAATGGGATGCTCGCGTCCGCGGCGGCTGGAAAGCAGCCAGGTGCCACCGATCACGGCGCCTATGGCCGCTGCGGCAAAGACGACCAGCGGCAGCATGCGCCAACCAGTCCAGGCTCCGAGGCAGGCCAGCAGTTTGAAGTCGCCGCGGCCCATGCCCTCCTTGCCGGTCAACAGGCGGAAGCCGTGGTACACAAACCACAGGATCAGGTAACCGGCCGCGGCGCCGATCACGGCCTGTTGCAGCGGCACATACGTGCCCCAGGCGTTGAACAGCAGGCCCAGCCACAGCAGGGGCAGGGTGAGGGCATCGGGCAGCAGATAGTGCTCGACGTCGATGGCGGCGGCCGCGATCAGCGTCCACACGAAAACGAGTGCGCCGGCTGCGGCGGGCGTGGCTCCGAAATGCCACACCACGATGACCGAGAGCAGCCCCGTGAGCAGTTCGATGGCGGGGTAACGCAGGCTGATGTGCGCCTTGCAGCCGGCGCAGCGTCCGCGCAGTGCGAGGTAGCTGATGACGGGAATGTTTTCCCAGGGCCTGATTTTTCGCCCGCACGCGGGACAGGTCGAAACGGGCACCACCAGGTTGTAGGGTGCCTCTGCAGCCGGCGTCGAAGCGTCGGCCGTGTACTGTGCGCATTCCTCGCGCCAGCGGCGCTCCAGCATGCGCGGCAGGCGATGGATCACAACGTTGAGGAAGCTGCCGAACACGAGTCCGATCAGGCCTGCGATTATAAGCAGTGAAGTAGCGCTCAGCATGCGCAAGGTGCCGCGCGCGCAGGATTGGGGACTGGGGACCAGGGACTCGCAAAACGACTACGCCCGATAATGCCCGCAAGCGGGCAGGCGGAAGGCGTCATCGCAACCGCCTTATTCTCACCGCGACGAAGCGCCGCGGGTCAGACGACGTTGCCGAGGTTGAAGATCGGCAGGTACATGGCGATCACCAGGGCACCAACGACCACACCCAGCACCACCATGATCATCGGCTCCAGCAACTGGCTGAGTCCGTCGACCAGAGTATCGACCTCGAGTTCGTAAAACTCCGCCACCTTCGCCGCCATGGCGTCGATTTCACCCGACTCTTCGCCGATCCCGATCATCTGGGTCACCACGCCCGGAAAGACGTTGGTTTCATCCATGGCGCGAGCAATACGCTGCCCGGTGGCGACCTGTTTGCTTATCTGCATTACGGCCTCCTGGTAAATCATGTTGCCGGTGGCGTTGGCCACCGTTTCCAGGCCCTCGACCATGGGCACGCCGGCTGCCTGCACGATGCTCAGGGTGCGGGCAAAGCGGGCCACGGCTGACTTCTTCATGATCATTCCGATCACGGGTATCTTCAGTAGCAAGCGATCCTGAAAACGATGAAATTTGGGCGAGCGGCGACGGCCCGAGACGATGCCGACAATAACGGCGATAAGTATCAGCAGATACAGCCAGCCGATCTGCGTCATGGAGTTCGATATGCCGATCACCCAGTTCGTGAAAGCCGGCAGCTTGGCGCCGAAATCGGCGTAGAAGCCCTTGAACTTGGGGATGACGAATACCATGAGAATGGTCGTCACCAGAACTGCGGCCACTACCACCGCGGTCGGGTACATCAACGCTTTCTTGATTTTGCGCTTGAGTTCTTCGGTTTTTTCCTTGTATGTGGCGATACGGCCAAGCAATTCCTCGAGCTTACCGGATTGTTCGCCCGTGGAGACCAGGCTGGTGTAGAGCTCGTCGAAATACTTGGGGTATTTTGCCAACGCTTCGGACAGCGAGGTGCCGGATTCGATATCGGTGGCGATGGCGAGCATCAAGCTGCGCATTTTGGGGTTGTCACTACCCTGACCGAGCACGGTGAACGTCTGCACCATGGGCACGCCCGCAGCCAGCATCGTGGCCAACTGGCGGCTCATGTAGGCGATGTCGGCGGGCTTGATGCGCTTGCCGGTTTTCTGTTTTTCGCGGTGCACCTTGGTCGGCGCAATTCCGCGCCGGCGCAATTCCGCCCGCGCCAGCGTGAGCGTGCTTGCCATCAGACGGCCACGCATGCGTTGCCCGCGGTGATCCCGCCCTTCGTATAGCCAGTTGACCTGTTTGGTATCGGTAGCCATGTTTCAGTACCCCATCTATGAAGTGGTTACGCGGCGGACTTCTTCCAGCGAAGTTTCTCCCGCCTTCACCTTGTCGAGCCCCGAGCGGCGCATATCCTGTATGCCTTCATCACGGGCCAGATGCGCAATTGCCTGGTCCGATGCGTCGGTGAGGATAGCGTGCTGCATTGCCTCGGTCATCGGCAGCACCTCGAAAATACCCACCCGTCCCTTGTAGCCCAGGGTGCACTGGTTGCAGCCCACGGGGCCAAAAATATGCAGTCCTTCCTCGATCTCTTTATCGCTAAATCCTTCTTCGCGCAAGGCCTCGGCCGGGATGTCCAGCGGTTTGCGGCAACTCTTGCACAACCGGCGTACCAGGCGCTGGGCGACGATCAGATTCACGCTGGAGGCGATCGAGTAGGGCGGCAAGCCGATATCGCGCAGACGGGTCAGCGTCTTGGGCGCATCGTTGGTATGCAGCGTCGAGAGCACCAAGTGGCCCGTCTGTGCAGCCTTGACGGCAATTTCTGCGGTTTCGTAATCGCGTATCTCGCCGACCAGGATCACGTCCGGATCCTGGCGCAGGAAGGCGCGTAGTGCACCGGCGAAGGTCAGATCGATTTTCGGATTGACCTCGAGCTGGTTGATCCCGGCGAGCTGGATTTCGATCGGGTCTTCGGCCGTGGATATGTTGCGTTCCGTCGTGTTGAGTATTTGCACGGCCGTGTACAGCGTCACCGTCTTGCCGCTGCCGGTGGGGCCGGTCACCAGAATCATGCCGTGCGGCTGCGACAGTGCTTTCGAGAACCGCTTGTTCTGGAGTGTATCGAAACCCAGTGCCTCCACGCCCAGGCTGGCGCTCGCCGGATCGAGCAGACGCAGCACGATTTTTTCGCCCCATGCGGTCGGGATGCAACTCACGCGAAAGTCCATGGTCCGGCTGCGCGACAGCCTCATCTTGGTGCGTCCATCCTGCGGTTTGCGGCGCTCGGCCACGTCGAGGCGCGATTTCACCTTGAGCACCGCCGCCAGGTTTTCCTTCAAATGCACGGGCGGACGGTTGATTTCCTGCAGCACGCCATCGATGCGCAGACGCACCCGGTAATACTTTTCGTAAGGTTCGAAGTGAATGTCCGATGCTCCGCTGCGAATCGCCTGCAACAGAATCTTGTTGACGTACTGAACGACCGGTGCGTCTTCGGCAATGGCTGCCGCCGCATCCGGATTCTCTGTGTCGTCCCTGCCATCGGCTTCGAGTCCCAGACCACCCAGATCCTGATCCTCGCCAAGCCCTAGCGCATCCAGGCTTGTGTCTACTGCCTGCAGCACGCCCTCCAGGTGTTGATCCAGCTTGTCGTCCGCGCACACGATCGGTTCGACGATCAATCCGGTATGAAATTTGAGTTCATCCAGGGCCTTGCCATTCGTGGGATCGGAGGTGGCAACGTAGAGTCGCTTCCCGCGATTGAAAAACGGGATGGCACGATGGCGGCGGATCAGATCTTCGCCCACCTTTTGTGCGATTTCCAGATCGATGTGTACGCTATCGAGGTTGATCAGAGGGACACTGAATTCTTCGCTCAGAATCTTGGCGAATTCATCCGCCTTGACCATGCCCTGCTGCACCAGATAGCTTACCAGCGACATCTTGGCTTCGTAGGCACCGTGCTGGGCGATGCCCGCCTGATCGGCTTCGAGAATGCCGCGGCCTACCAGATGCCGCGCCAGTCCGGAGAGCGATGCTTTTTCCGCAGGGGTAGCCATGCCGTTTCTGATCCCAGAATTTACGCTACTTTAGACCAAAAGCACCTTGAAATGAAAGGGAATAACACACGCTACCGGTGCTGTGACCACAGTGGGAAGCCGAACCGGCTCGCAAGTTAACTGAAATAAGCCGGCATTTTGCGCCGCATGCCTTGCCACAGCGGGCTTTGAGGGACCTCCAGCCTGGGTCGGTTCAGGCTCTCACACAGGTCGCGAGCGCCGGTGCGGCTAAGATACTTCCCAGTCCAGCCCTGTGATCCGGATGCGTTCGCGCCGCCTGCTCCACATTCTGCGTGCCGATTTGCGGCCTGACACGGAACGCGGTGTCATGGTGCGTTCGGCCGGACTCGCCGCCGGGTTCAAGGTCGTGGCAACGCTCATTGCCTTCGGTGCGAGCCTGATCTACGCCCGCGCTCTTGGGCCGCACGGCTACGGACTTTATGCCTACGTCATCGCCTGGGCGGCACTGCTCACCGTCCCGGTCGGCATGGGCATCCCGTCCTACCTGCTGCGCGAAGGCGCGAAGTGGCCCGCAAGCATCCGCTGGATGCGCCACTGGGCCGACCAGCGTGTACTCGTTGCCGGGCTCGCTGTGGCCGTCATCATGGCCTGCGCGTATTTTCTACCCGAAGCCGCCGATGCGCGCTGGCTTTTCGTCGTCGCGGCGTTGTTGCCGCTTTTGAACAGCCTCGGTTCAGTGCGCAGTTCATTGCTTCGATCCTGTGGTCGGGTGGCGCGCAGTCAGTGGCCGAGCCTGGTAGCCGGTCCAGCGCTCATGCTGGTGGTGCTTGCAATTCTGTGGGTGTGGCGTGGGCAGCTTTACCCGATTGAACTCGTCGCCGCCTCGATGGGCGCAGCCTTTCTGGCGCTGGTTGTGAACGAATTCCAGCTCCGTCGCGCCGCATCCGGCCCGAAACTGGCGCCGGAAATAAAAATCCGCATTCGTGCGGCGCTGCCCTTCATGTGGCTCGGTGGCCTGTACCTGCTCAACAACCGGGTGGATCTGATCATGATCGGTAGCCTGAGAGGCGCGCATGATGCCGGCATCTACGCCATTGCCAGCCGTGCGGCGGCCCTCGTGCTCTTTGTCTCCTCCGCCGCCAGCCTGGCACTCGCTCCGCGCATCGCACGCCTTTATCACGCCGGCGATCACGCGCGACTTCAACGCATGATTACCGCGGCCGCCCGCCGCGTTCTGGTCACCACGCTTCCGCTTGCGATTCTGCTCATCGCCGCCGCCTGGTGGCTGCTGTACTACCTC
>JBOHZI010000002.1:0-30138 GCA_050738295.1 Gammaproteobacteria bacterium | reverse complement strand
ACCCTGCACGGGGGGCAGGAAGCCACGCTGCTGACGATGGCCGTGCCGCTGCTGCATCACGGCATGTTTCTAGTCGGTATCCCCTACACCGAAGAAAAACTACAGACCACAAGCAGTGGCGGTGCACCCTATGGCGCCACGCATGTAGCCGGCATGCGCAGCGATCGCGGCCTCGATGAAGACGAGGCGCATCTGTGCCGCGTCCTCGGGCGGCGTGTAGCCGAACTGGCTATGAAACTACGGGACTCGGGACTGGGGACTCGTGAATAACCTTCTCACGCCACACGCCTCGCCTCTCACGCTTTTCGGGTCCACGCGCAGGCATTGTCGAACACGCGCTGCCAGGGACTGATCTCGGGCCAACCGGCGGGATGCCAACTCAGATTGAGCGTGCGGCAGATGCGTTCGGGATGCGGCATGAGTATCAGCACACGGCCGTCCGCATTGGCAAAGGCCGTGGCACCTTCGGGTGAGCCATTGGGATTGGCGGGATAACGCCCGGCTGCCACACCCTGCGCCTCAACGTAGCGCAGCGGCACCTGCCGCGCCGCCAGCAAAGCCGCCAGATCGCCCTGCTCGCCAAACTCGGCCCGGCCTTCGCCATGGGCAACGGCCACCGGCAATACCGATCCGGCCATGCCGTCGAAAAACGGCGATACCGACTCCGCCACTTCCACCAGCGACAACCGTGCCTCGAACTGTTCACTGCGGTTGCGCCGGAACTGCGGCCAATGCGCAGTACCCGGAATCAATTCGGCCAGCGTTGCCAGCATCTGGCACCCGTTGCAGACGCCGATCGCGAAGCGGTCAGTGCTTTCAAAAAATCGTGCGAACTGATCGCGCAGTCGCGCATTGAGCAAAATCGACTGAGCCCAGCCCCGGCCGGCACCCAACACATCGCCGTAGGAAAAGCCACCCGGCGCGGCCAGTCCGGCAACTCCATCGAGATTTTTGTGGCCCGCAATCAGTTCACTCATGTGCACATCGACCGTCTCGAATCCGGCGCGGTCGAAAGCTGCGGCGAGTTCGCGCTGACCGTTGACGCCCTGCTCGCGCAGAATCGCCACTTGCGGACGATGCGTCGCCACCACGGGGCGCAAAGCCGGATCGAACGTCAGCCACGTGGGCAATAAGCCTGAAGCGGACTCGTCACACTGCGCGGCGTATTCCTCGTCGGCGCACTGCGGATCGTCGCGCAAACGACGGATGCGCCAGCTCACTTCGGCCCACGCTCGCATCAACTCCGACCACGACGCCGCATACAACGGCTTACCACCGCGCGTGAAGCGCACCTGGCCATCATCACGCAGCGTACCCAGACGATGCAGGCAAGACGCCACGCCCTGCTCGGCACACACCACACGCAGACGTTCGGCATCGGTGCTGCGCACTTGCACCACCGCGCCCAATTCTTCGGCGAACAATGCCGCCACGGAATCGTCGCCGAGGTCGTCGAGCGCTATGTCCAGTCCGGTATGCGCCGCCAACGCCATTTCGATCAGCGTGACCGCCAGACCGCCGTCGGAACGATCGTGATACGCCAGCAACCAGCCTTCGTCGGTCAGTGTACGAATTGCTTTTACAAATCCCTTCAGTAGAGCCGGATCGTCGACGTCGGGAACCGGATCGCCGTCGCGCTCGAACACCTGCGCCAGCGCACTGCCGCCGAGACGATTGCGCCCGCCGCCCAGATCCAGCAACCACAGTTCCGTATCCGTTTCGCGCGTTAATTCCGGTGTCAGGGTAGCCACCGCATCGGCGACCGGTGCAAAGGCAGTCACCGTGAGCGAGAGTGGCGAGCGCACCTCGCGCTGTTCGCCGTCGGCATCCCAGATCACGCGCATCGAGAGAGAATCCTTGCCCACCGGAATGGCGATGCCGAGCGCGGGGCACAACTCGGCACCAACCGCGCGTACCGCGTTATACAGATCCGCATTGTCGGCCGCTTCACCGGCCGCAGCCATCCAGTTGGCCGAGAGTTTTACGTTACCGGTCGCGCCTACATCGGCAGCTGCAATATTGGTCAGCGCTTCGCCCACCGCCATCCGTGCCGAAGCCGCGGCGTCGGTCACCGCCACCGGCAACCGTTCGCCAAGCGCCATCGCCTCGCCCGCCACGCCGCAGTAATCGGACGTGGTGACCGCCACATCGGCCACCGCGACCTGCCACGGACCGACCATCTGATCGCGCACGCTGAAACCGCCCACGGTACGGTCGCCGATGGTAATCAGGAAACTCTTGTCGCCCACCCCCGGCAAGACAAGGACGCGCTGTACCGCTTCGGCCAGATCGATATCCCCGGCGCAGGCACCGGATGCGGTCGCCACGCTGCGACTCGTGCCCATCAATTCCAGTGGCGGTAAATCGCCGAGCAGTACGCGCATCGGCAAATCCACCACGGCCTCGCCGGTGCGCCCATCCTCGACACGCAAGTGCCCGTCGTCACGAGCCTCGCCGATGACGGCCCAGGGACAGCGTTCACGTTCGCAGATCGCGGCAAATTCTGCTACCTCCTCGGGCGCCAGCGCCAGCACATAACGTTCCTGAGCCTCGTTGCACCATAGGGCCATGGCGCTCATCCCGGGCTCGGCCGTGGGTACGCGTGCCAAATCGATGCGCCCGCCGAGGCCGGCATCGTCGAGCAATTCGGGCACGGCATTGGACAAGCCGCCCGCGCCGACATCGTGAATGGCGATGACCGGGCTGGCTGCGCCCAGCGCATTGCACGCGGTGATGACTTCCTGCGCCCGGCGCTGCATCTCGGGATTGCCGCGCTGCACGGAAGCGAAATCGAGTTCGGCATCCTGACCGCCGGCACGCGAAGAGGCCGCACCGCCACCCAGCCCAATTTCCATCGCCGGGCCGCCGAGCACGATGATTTTTGCGCCGGCTTGGAAGCGATTTTTCTCGACCAACTCGCGGCGCACCGTGCCGTAACCACCGGCGAGCATGATCGGCTTGTGATAGCCGTGGTAACGCTCGCCGTCCGCCGGATCGGGCCGGCAGTAGCTGCGGAAAAATCCGCTCAACGCGGGGCGTCCGAATTCGTTGTTGAAGGCCGCTGCGCCTACCGGAGCTTCGATCATGATCTGCAGAGGTGTCGCCAGTCCGGGCGCAGCGCCTGGCCCATTCGCTTCCCAGGACCGCGGCGCCTCACTGAAGCACAAGTTCGACACGGCATAGCCACTGAGTCCGGCCTTGGACACCCCGCCCCGTCCGGTCGCCGCTTCGTCGCGGATCTCACCGCCGGCGCCGGTCGCTGCACCGGGAAACGGTGCGACTGCCGTCGGGTGATTGTGGGTTTCCACCTTGATCGCGATGTCCAGATCCGCTGGCGAGTAGCCGTAACGACCCGTGCTCCCGTCGCGGTCGAAAGCCTGACCCTGCGGACCGGCAAGCACCGCGGCATTGTCCTTGTAAGCGCTGAGTATGCCCTCGGGACTGGCCCGATAGCTGGCGCGTATGCAATCGAACGGCGAATCATTCAGCACCTGGCCGTCGAGCGTCCACTGCGCGTTGAAAATCTTGTGACGACAATGCTCGGAATTCACTTGAGCGAACATCATCAGTTCGGTTTCGGTGGGATCGCGTCCAAGCGCCGCATAGGCTTCGAGCAGGTAGGTCCGCTCCGGCGCACCGAGGGCCAGACCGAGACGTCGGTCCGCATCAAGTAGCGCCTGTTCGCCCTGCGCGGCCAGCGGAATAGTCTGCGAGCCGATGGGCGCGAGATGGGCGAACAACGCCGCGGCCTGATCGAGCGTAGGCACCAGGCTATGCGTCATGCGATCCGTCAACGCCGCTTCCACGCCGCGCCACTCGGCACTATCCGGCGCCGGCAAGACGCCGTCCAGATGAAAGGCGACGCCGCACTCGACGCGCCGCACACCGGCGTAACCGCACAGCCCCAGGATTTCGGTCGCCTTGCTCGACCATGGCGAGATGGTACCGAAGCGCGGTAACGCGAAAACATTGGCTTCGATCACCGGCGCCGGGGCCTTGCCCTCAAGCAGCACCGAATGCAGCCGCGCGCGCGCGCTGGCATCGTCCGGCAACGCCCGCTCGGTCAAATACACCGACACCGCTGCGGCCAGGCGCAACTGCGGCGCAATCGCCGACAACTCCGCCACCAACTGTTCCAACCGGAACGGCGCATAGGCCGCGCCGCCGTACATGATTGCGCCTATACCGTTTGCCAATTCAGCCCCTCATCCTGAGTCGCGATCTGTATCCAGTCTGCCTCGCAGCCCAATGCGGCGGTCGCGCTCGCACGGGCCAGCGCCCGCGTGTTGTTCTGCTCGGACAAATGCGCCAGCGCCAGACGTTGCAGACGCGAGGTGTCGATGCTTTTAAGCAGCATCGCCGTCTGTGCGTTGCTGAGGTGACCGTACTCGCCGGCTACCCGGCGCTTGAGACGCGCCGGATAGGCGCCCTCGGACAGCATCTGCGCATCGTGATTGCTTTCCAGCACCAGCCCGTCGAGCCCGCTCAGCGCCTGCTCCAGAAACGGCGTGCTGTGACCCAGATCGGTGACCACGGCAATGCGTTTGTTGCCATCGCTGAACACGAATTGTGTCGGTTCGGCGGCATCGTGCGGCACGATCACCGGCGTCACATGAATATCGCCCACGCCGAATGCGGCGTGGCTGTCGAACACCTGAGTCGCCTCGGGCAATTTGCGTCCGTGCCCCGCCCCGCGTGTGCCGGCACTCGCCCACGGCGCAAAACCGCAGCGCTCAGATAAACGCGCGGCGCCAGCAATATGGTCGCCATGTTCGTGCGTGATGAGCAATGCATCCAGATCGTCGAATTCGAGCCCCAGGCGTTGCAGGCGCCGTTCGCACTCTTTCAGCGAAAGCCCGCAGTCCACCATGATCGTGGTGTTGCCGGCACGGATCAGGGTAGCGTTGCCGCGGCTGCCGCTGGCGGCGAGCGCAAACTCCATTACGCTCCGCCCTTTTTGGGTGGCGTGTACATCGGCAATACGGTCGCCCCCTCGCCGCTGACCGGCGTCACCTTGCCGGTGCCTTCACGGCTCACCTCGTCAATGCGCACCACCGCATGCAGAGGAATGTAGCTGCGCTTCACGCCTTCGAATTCGCGAGCCAGTTTTTCTGCGCCGGGATCGACCAGTAATTTCGACCCTTCACCGAAGGTCAACTCCTCAATTTCGATGAACCCGAACAAGGCGCTCTGGCTCAGCTTGTGCGCATAGATTTCATAGAGCTGATCGCGGCTCTGAAAAATGACTTTATAAATGTGCCGTGTTGCCATGCTGTTAACTTAACTGCGGAACCAATCGTTCCATCCCACCCAGATAAGGCCGTAGCGCCTCGGGGATAGACACGCTGCCATCGGCCTGCTGACCGTTTTCCAGCACCGCAACCAGGGTGCGCCCGACCGCCAGACCGGAGCCATTCAATGTATGCACCAGGCGTGGTTTGCCGGTGTCCGGATCACGGAAGCGGGCGCGCAGACGCCGGGCCTGAAAGTCGCCGAAGTTGCTGCACGAGGAAATTTCTCTATACGCGCCCTGCCCCGGCAACCAGACTTCCAGGTCATAGGTCTTGGCGGCGGAAAAACCGGTATCGCCACTGCACAACACGGTCACTCGATACGCCAGCCCCAGAGTTTGCAACACCGCTTCGGCATGCCCGCGCAGGGTTTCCAGTGCGTCCCATGAGTGATCGGGATGTACCAGTTGCACCAGTTCCACCTTGTCGAACTGGTGCTGGCGGATCATGCCGCGCGTGTCCTTGCCGTGACTGCCGGCCTCGGAACGAAAACACGGGGTGTGCGCCATCATCTTCAGCGGCAACGCGCCGACATCGAGAATTTCGTCACGCGCCAGATTAGTCAGTGGCACCTCACCTGTGGAGGTCAGATACCAGTCGCGCTCGCCTTCGATATGAAACAGATCGTCGGCAAACTTGGGCAACTGCCCCGTACCCAGCAGACTCGCCTGGTTGACGATGTAAGGCACATAAAACTCGCGGTAACCGTGCTGCTCGCGGTGAAGATCGAGCATGAACTGAGCGAGCGCACGATGCAGGCGTGCCAGCGTATCGGAGAGCACCACGAAGCGGCTACCGGTCAGCTTTGCAGCAGCGCCGTAATCCATTTCACCCAGGGCCTCGCCAATCGCCACGTGATCGCGTGGCTCGAAGTCGAATGTCGGCGGCGTACCTACGCGAGTAATTTCCACGTTGGCGGATTCATCAGCACCCTCGGGCACCGAATCGTGCAAGAGATTGGGCACCGCAAGCAACAGGGTGTTCAAGTCCGCCTCCAGGGTTGCGAATTCTTCCTTGAGCACACCTTCGCGCGCACCCAGTCGGGCGCCTTCGGCCAGCAGCTCGGCGGCATCGCCGTTCTGTGCCTTGACGCGACCGATCTCCTTCGCCACCCGATTGCGCTCGGCCCGCAGGTTTTCGAGTTGGGTCTGCACGCGTTTGCGTTCCGCTTCCAGCGCGGAGAAACGTTCGCGATCGAATGCAAAACCACGCCGGGCGAGTCCCGCGCATACGCTATCGAGATCGGTGCGGAACAGATGCGGATCGATCATTGTGTATCGCCCATCCACATATCGGCCTGCCAGCTCACCACGTGGCCAGGCTTGATGCCTTCGAGTTCGGTAAGCACCTGATCGATGCGTTCGGGGCTGTCGTAAAACTCTATTGTCACCGGCAAATCGTAGGACACATCGAGAATGCGGGTCGTGTGCATCTTGCCGGAGCCTCCGAAACCTGCCACGCCCTGATACACGGTCACGCCATGCACCTTCCAGCGATCATGCAGTTGCTTGAGCAGCTTTTCCACCTCGCCGCCGCGCTGCGAAAGGAAGACGCGCACCACGCGCACATTGCGAAAATTCATAAACGGCCTCCCAGTGCGTACCCGCCCCAGACCAACAACAGCGCCAATCCTAGGTTGGCGACCACATTGAGCCCCGCACGCATCATCTCGCCACCGTGCAGCAGCTCCAGCGTTTCCAGCGAAAAAGTGGAAAACGTGGTGAGCGCACCCAGCATACCGGTCAGAATCATTGCCCGCAGCGAGGGACTGATAAACAGGCGGCTCGAAAACCAGGCGAACAAAAAGCCAATCGCAAAAGCGCCCAGGGCGTTCACGATCAAGGTGCCCCAGGGGAATCCCGTGCCGAACCACTCGGCCGCGCCACGCGAAATCGCGAAACGCAGTACGGCGCCAATACTACCGCCGATCGCCACGGCCAACCAGATCATCGTTTTTTGCTTGTCGCGGCGCTAGCCATGCGGCACCGGCCCATCGAACTGGCGCCTATTTTAACCGGTGATCGCGATATTCCTACGCTGCTGACCGCCTTGCGCTGGATAACATCCGGGGTGTATAACAAATTCAGGTACCTGAGCCCTGCGAACATCGTCAAGGGGGAGCTACACATGAAAATCCGGTACTACCTGCTCGGACTGCTGCTGCCGCTTGCTGCGTGCAGCTTGAACCCCAACCCTCCCCGAATCGTCGGTCGCATGCGCACACCAATCGACTTTCACGCCGTGCGCCTGTACCTGCCACAATGCGCCCCAGCGCACTACCGGACGGTGGCGCACCTCGATGCCAGCCGGCTTGGCAATTTTTCCTCTTACCCGGCGAACATGCGCTGGATCGGCTTCCTGCGCCACCAAGCTGCCGGCATGGGCGCCAACGGGTTGTTGATTATCCCGATCAACCAGGCGTTAACGATCGGCCCGATACGCCACGGCGCGTCATTCAGGGCACAGGCCATCTGGGAGCCGCCGGCCGCCGCACCGACCGCCGGCACTTCGCCCTGGGCCGCGCCCTGCCAGCTAACGGCGAAGCAACTTCGCTACCAGGTTTCCCACGGATCCCCACGCCCAAGCGGTAACAATAGTGGACAGCAAGGGCCCACCGGTGGCGGCGAGTAGCGTTACTTTCCAGCAAGCACTATTTGTCACCGCTTCCGGCTTTACGACCCCGCTTTGCTTGGGCATCCAGCTTGGCGAAGTGGCGCAGGCGTTCGGCGATCTTCTGCTCTAACCCACGCTCGGTAGGCCGGTAATACTGGCGTTCGGGCATCGCTTCCGGGAAATAACGCTCGCCCGCCGCGTAGCCTTCCGGCTCGTCGTGGGCATAGCGATAGCTCGCGCCGTGACCCATCTCCTTCATCAGCTTGGTGGGGGCGTTGCGTAACTGCATCGGCACCTCGGCCGCACCGTATTGCCGCGCGTCCTTGCGCGCCGCACTGAAGGCCTTGTACACGGCATTGCTCTTGGCTGCCACTGCGAGATAGACCACCGCCTGAGCGAGCATGAGTTCACCTTCGGGGCTGCCCAGTCGTTCGTAAGCGTTACAGGCATCAAGCGTGAGCGTCAGTGCACGCGGGTCGGCGAGGCCGATGTCCTCGCTCGCCATGCGCACCGCGCGGCGGGCGATGTAGAGCGGATCGACACCGCCTTCGAGCATGCGGGCCAGCCAATACAGCGCCGCATCGGGCGCCGATCCCCGCACCGCCTTGTGCAACGCGGAAATCTGGTCGTAGAACAGGTCGCCGCCCTTGTCAAAATGCGCGAGCCGCTCACCGAGCAGCGCGTGGAAGCCATCCACATCGAGCGGCTGGGTCGTATGTGCGGCGGCGACCGCTTCCAGCAGATTGAGGGCACGCCGCGCATCGCCGCCGGCCGCCGCCGCGATGTCGTTGCGCCAGACGGCGGGGATGGTGTCCGCGCCCAGGCCCAGTCCGCGCTCCTCGTCGGTCAGCGCGCGCGACAGAATCTGCTCCAGCGCCGTCTCGTCCAGCGCCGCCAACTTGACCACTTGGCAACGCGATAACAAGGCACCGCGCACCTCGAACGAGGGGTTTTCCGTGGTTGCGCCGATCAGCGTCACGGTGCCGTGCTCCACATGCGGCAGCAACGCATCCTGCTGGGCCTTGTTGAAGCGGTGAATCTCGTCCAGAAACAACACCACGCTGCGGCCATCAGTGCGCAGTTGTTCGGCGCTCTCGATCACCGCCTTCACGTCCTTGACCCCGGCCGTTACCGCCGAGAGTGGGAAGAACCGCGCCTCGTGCGCCGTGGCCAACAGGCGTGCCAATGTCGTCTTGCCGCTGCCGGGCGGGCCCCACAGCACCAGCGACGGCAACAGCCCGCCGGCGAGCGGACGGGCCAGCGTGCCGTTGGGTCCGATCAGTGCAGCCTGTCCAACGACTTCCGCCAGCTCGCGCGGGCGCATGCGTTCGGCAAGCGGTGGACTATCCGCCATGGCACACCGGCAAAATGTTCGTACCGAAGGTCGAACGTGTCATGTGTCTTTCCAGCTCCACCACAGCAGTTTGTCCGGCTCACGACCGCCTTCGGCGTAGTACACCGCGCAGCGCAGAACGTACAACATGCAACGATCAATGTGTCCGCCCTGTTGTTCCATCATCTGCTCGTAGAGATCCTGCGGGTCACGTCGCCGCAATTGTTCGATACGCTCGATACCCAGCCGCTGAAGATCGACTTCGATCGATTTCCCAACGCCGGGAATGGCCTGCAATCCCTTCGATCTGACCTGCTTCATAGTGCCCCATTCATCAACAGGCGCCTCGGTGAAACATCAGCCTCCGGTAGCGGCGGCAGGGCTTTGTTGGTGCACAACATCGGCCCCCTTCGGCGGTGTGAACTTGAACAGATCGGCATCGAGCTTGGTGTTGCGTTTGAGGTCGCTGAACACAATCCGCGTGGTCTGCCCGAGTTTCGAGTCGAGTTGCAGCTCCTTGAGCTGCCCACTGCTGTCTAGCCCCACACGCATCGCGGTGTAGTCGCTTTCGGCATTCAACGGCGCCAGGCTCACCCAGTGCAGACCGTCATGCGTTCCCGCATCGGTCACCTTGAACTGATCTTCTACCTTGCTGGTGCCCGCAAGTAGCGCCGCTGGGCCGGCGGCCAGCGCGCGCGTTTCGGGACGCACCGTCACCTGTTCAAGGCCCGGGTCGTACAGCCACAACTTCTCGCCATCGGCAACGATCAACTGCTTGTAGGGTTTTTCGTAATTCCAGCGAAAGCGCCCCGGTTTGGAAATCGCCAGCGTCCCCGAAGACTGTTTGACGGTCGCCGCATTGGCATTCTGAACCGTTTCGGAAAAATGCGCGCTCAATGTGCGGGTCTGGCTGAACAAATGGTCGAGCCGCTGGGCCGGCGTCATGGCAGCGGCCTGGGCACCGACACTCGCCAGCATGAATGTCAAACCGGCAGCGATAGAGGCTATACGAATCATTGTTTCTCCTGGTGTTGCCTATTCGGGTGGCGGTGCAGCTAAGACCTCGCGGCTTCCGTTCGGTTGCAATGCGCTGACTATGCCGACCCGTTCCATTTGCTCCACCAGGCGGGCCGCCCGGTTATAGCCGATGCGCAAACGCCGCTGCACGGCCGAGATCGAGGCGCGACGGGTTTCGGTCACGATGCGCACCGCTTCATCGTACAACGGATCGTCCTCGTCGTTCGCTGCGGCGCCCGCCCCGCCCGCCATACTGCTGCCCTCTTCGACCGACTCCAGCACGGCGTCCAGATAGGCTGGCTCGCCGGATTCTTTGAGCCAGTCGGTCACCCGGTGGACCTCGGCATCGCTCACGAAGGCGCCATGCACGCGCTGCACCAGCGAAGTGCCGGGCGGCATATACAGCATGTCGCCATCGCCAAGCAGCGATTCGGCGCCCATCTGGTCGATGATGGTGCGCGAATCCACCCGCGCGGACACCTGAAAAGCGATGCGCGCCGGGATGTTGGCCTTGATCAGGCCGGTAATCACATCGACCGACGGGCGCTGCGTTGCCACCAACAAATGTATGCCGGCGGCACGCGCCTTCTGCGCGAGACGCGCGATCAACTCTTCGACCTTCTTGCCGGTCACCAGCATCAGATCGGCCAGTTCGTCGATCACCACCACGATATTGGGCATCGGTTCGAGCGGCGTACGCACTCCATTCTCGTCAGGTTCGGCGAGCGGATCGGGCAAAGTCTCGCCGTTCTTCGCCATGTCGCGCAACTTGCGGTTGAAGCTCGCCAAGTTGCGCACGCCCGCCGAGGCCAGGCGCCGGTAGCGTCGGTCCATTTCCGCCACGCACCACTTGAGCGCCACCCCGGCATCGCTCATGTCGGTTACCACTGGCGTGAGCAAGTGCGGAATGCCATCGTAAACCGAGAGCTCCAGCATCTTGGGGTCGATCAGGATCAGGCGTACATCCTCGGGCGAAGACTTGTAAAGCAGGCTGAGGATCATGGCGTTGATCGCCACCGACTTGCCGGAACCGGTGGTGCCCGCGATCAACAAGTGCGGCATACGTCCGAGATCCGTGATCACCGCCTGGCCGGAAATGTCGCGCCCCAGTGCCAGCGTCAATTTGGACGCGGACCGCTCGTAGGCCTCCGAACGCAGAATTTCCCCGAACGTCACAAGCTCGCGCGTTTCGTTCGGCACCTCCAGGCCTACCACCGTCTTGCCGGGAATAATCTCCACCACGCGTACGCTGACTGCCGAGAGCGCTCGCGCCAAGTCCTTGGACAGCTGCGAAATCTGGCTCACCTTGACGCCAGCGGCCGGCTGCAATTCGAAACGCGTAATCACCGGGCCCGCATGCACCGTGACCACCTCGACATCCACCCCGAAGTCGCGCAGCTTGATCTCCACCAGACGCGACATGGCAGTCAGCGCCTCCTTGCTGTAGCCCTCGGCATGTTCGGGCGGCGGATCGAGCAATTCGAGCGACGGCAGCCCGCCCGCCACGGGCTTGGGCGCGAACAGAGGCTTCTGACGCTCGCGTTCGGCCCGCGGGCTGGGTGGCACCACCCTGACGGTGGGTTCGATCCGCGGCTCCGGGCGACTCTTGCGGCGCACGCGTTCGCGTTCGACCTTCACGCTACGCTCCTCACGCGAGGTGCGTGCCTCACGTCGTTCACGCCGACGTACCAGGCGCGCCTGCGTCCACTCGCTCAGCCGCACGCCCAAGGCACCCACCCGATCCATCAGGGCCAGCCACGACAAGCCGGTCGCGACCGTGATCGTGGCAATCAGAATCGCGAGCAACACCAGCGCCGTGCCCGCATCCCCCAGACCTTTGACCATGGGGCTACCGATGGCCTTGCCAACCACCCCACCAGCGCCGCTCGGCAACCACTCCGGGCCGGGTGCGGCGACCAGTGCGAGCAGGGTCGAAAGCGCCAGCAAACCGACCGCCAAGGCCACCAGACGGGTCGCACGCACCCAGCGGCTGCGCTGCATCAAGCCCCGGAACAACAACCACCCGCAGTACGCGATCAGCAGCGGCAGCACATACGCGCTGGCGCCGAGGATAAAGAGCAGGATATCGCTGACCCAGGCCCCCGCCGGGCCGATCAGATTATGCACGTGGGTCGCGGAGGTACTGACGGTATAGCTGGAATCGGCTGCGTTGAAACTGGCCAGCGCCACCGCAAGCACCACCGCCAGAGCGCCGGTCAGCCAGAACGCCGCCTCCCGCGCCGCCGGGGTCAGGCGGGGCAGGATCAGGCCACCGGTATCGGGCTCGGGTTTGCGGGGCTGGGCCATGACTCCATCGGTACGCGATCAATGGGCTGAGTTTAACGTGTCCCCGGCTTTAGCGTGAAGAGGAAAGCTTTGAGTGCTGAGTGCCAGGCGTAAGTCCCGAATCCCGTCCTCGTTTGACGCTTCTCTTAAAATGGTTGCCTCGAAACTCGATTTGCCACACCAAGGAACCGCATCCCATGGCCGACGCACAGCATCATCCCCTCATCATCCTCGGCTCCGGTCCCGCCGGCTACACCGCCGCCGTGTACGCCGCGCGTGCCAACCTCAAGCCGGTGCTGATTACCGGTCTGGCCCAGGGCGGGCAACTGATGACCACCACCGACGTGGACAACTGGCCGGGCGATATCGAAGGTTTGCAGGGACCCGATCTCATGCAGCGCATGCTGAGCCACTCCGAACGCTTCGGCACCGAAATCCTGTTCGACCACATCGCCAGTGCACATCTGAACGAAAAACCCCTGCGTCTGGTCGGCGACAGCGGCACCTACACCTGCGATGCACTGATCATTGCCACCGGCGCCGATGCACAGTATCTCGGGCTCGATTCCGAAGAGGCCTACAAGGGCAAGGGCGTGTCGGCCTGCGCCACCTGCGACGGCTTCTTTTTCCGCGATCAGGATGTGGCCGTGGTCGGCGGCGGCAATACGGCGGTGGAAGAAGCGCTGTACCTGGCCAACATCACCTCGCACGTCACCCTGATCCACCGGCGCGATGCCCTGCGCTCGGAGAAAATCCTGCAGGACCGATTGTTCGAGCGCGAGCGCGAAGGCAAGATACGCATCCTGTGGAACCGCACGGTCGAGGCAGTGCTCGGCGACGGCGATGCGGTCACCGGCCTGCACCTGAAAGGCTCCAACGGCGACACCGCGGACGAAAAGATCGAAGTCACCGGCGCGTTCATCGCCATTGGCCATACGCCGAACACGTCGATTTTCGAGAACCAACTGGAGATGCAGAACGGCTACATCGTGGTCAAGAGCGGACGCCATGGCGACGCCACCGCAACCAACCTGCCGGGCGTGTTCGCAGCGGGCGATGTGATGGATCACGTGTACCGTCAGGCCGTGACCTCGGCAGGCAGCGGCTGCATGGCGGCGCTGGATGCGGAACGGTACCTGGACGCGCTCGCGCAGAACGGCTGAGTCCGGCCACTTTTGCACCACCTGCGCCATCCCGCTTCGATCGGCGACATCGCACAGGCCGCCTGGGACAGCCTGAGCGGCGACGATCAACCGGTCCTGAGCCACGCGTTCCTCACCGCGCTGGAAACGAGTGGCTCGGTGGGCCCCGACACCGGCTGGATGCCCTGCCCCGTTACCGTCGAGGATGACGCGGGTGAACTGCTCGCGGCCATCCCGCTCTACGAAAAGCACAATTCCAACGGCGAGTTCATTTTCGACTGGGACTGGGCCGAAGCCTATGCCGCCAGCGGGCGCGACTACTACCCCAAGCTCGTGACCGCGGTGCCGTACACGCCCGTGCCCGGACCACGACTGCTGCTCGCCGCGAATGCCGACGACTCGGTTCGCGACATGCTGCTTGCGCATCTTTTCGAGCGGGCCCGTGAGCGCGGGATGTCTTCACTACACTGGCTGTTTCTACCACCCGAGGAATTGCCGGCGCTCGAAGCGCACGAGTGCCTGGTGCGTACCGGCTGTCATTTCGAGTGGCGCAACCCCGGCGTCGCGAACTTCGACGACTGGCTGGCAACACTCAGTTCGGCACGGCGCAAATCCATCCGGCGTGAACGCCGTCGCGTCCGTGAAGCCGGCATCCGCTGCGAATGGCTGAGCGGAGCCGGGCTCGATGCGGACACCCTCGACACGGTCTACAAACTCTACGCCGCCAACTATTACGTCCACGGCATGCGACCCTATCTCACGCCGCATTTCTTCACCGCACTCGCCACAACGCTGCCCGAGGCGTTCTCGGTGTGCCTCGCGCGACGCGGCAACGAAACCGTTGCCGGCGCCATTTTCCTGCACAGCGCAACCACGCTTTACGGCCGCTACTGGGGCGCCTTCGAGTGGGTGGACTGTCTGCACTTCGAAGTCTGTTACTACCAGGGCATCGAGCGCGCATTGGCGCGCGGCTACACGCACTTTCATCCCGGCGTGCAGGGCGAACACAAACTGTTGCGTGGCTTCGAACCCACTCTGCACTACTCGGCCCACTGGCTCCGCGACGACGACTTTCGGCGTGCGATCGGCCACTTCCTGAGCCGCGAACGCGATGCCGTCGGTGCCTACGCCGATGCCGCCGAGCGTTATCTGCCCTATCGCAAGCCGAACTCGTGAAGGCGACGCGCCAACCGGCCTTCATCGCGCCCGGTTCCGCGCCGGTTTTCCCGCCCGACGAAACCGCACTCGACGAACCCAACGGACTCATCGCCATCGGCGGCGATCTCACACCTGCCCGCCTGCTTGCTGCGTACCGGCGCGGCATCTTCCCGTGGTACGAAAGCGGACAACCCCTTCTGTGGTGGACACCCGATCCGCGGCTGATTCTTCTTCCGCAACATCTCCATGTCGGGCGCACTCTGCGCCGTGCCTTGCGACACGGCGGCTTCGAGATCCGTTTCGACACCAACTTCGATGCCGTCATTCGCGCCTGTGCCGCACCACGCAGAGACGAAAACGGCACCTGGATTACGCCGGAAATGATCGCCGCCTACGCAGCATTGCATCAACAGGCTTTTGCCCATTCGGTCGAAGTCTGGCGCGATAAAGAGTTGATCGGCGGTCTCTATGGAATAGCTTTGGGCACGGCCTTTTTCGGGGAATCGATGTTCAGCCGGGAATCCGACGCCTCCAAACTCGCGCTGCACGCGCTATGTCAGCGCCTGCAACCTTGGCCGAATGCGTTCATCGACTGTCAGATCCCGTCACGCCATCTCCTCGGACTCGGTGCCGAATTGGTACCGCGCCCGGCGTTCGCCGTGATGCGTATCGCCGGCGTCGACACCCCGGGACCGTGGGACACTCATTTGCCTTAAACACGTAATTTAGGCAAAATAGATCGATTGACTACCGAGCAAATTCTGCGCGTATATGGCCAAAGAAGACAGCATACAGATGGAAGGCAAGGTCACCGAGACCCTGCCCAACACCATGTTCCGGGTCGAACTGGAAAATGGTCACGTCGTAACCGCGCATATCTCCGGACGTATGCGCAAGAACTACATCCGCATTCTCACCGGGGATCAGGTGACAGTCGAACTCACTCCCTACGACCTGACCAAGGGGCGCATCGTTTTTCGCGGCCGTTAGTCACTCGTTCAGCCGGTTCCCAACAGGATACCGGCCAACAACAACGCAATAACCATTATTCCCAATGCCACGAAACGCCAGTTGCGTTGCTGCGCACTGTTTACTACACCAGCGATCAACCTGAGAAACGGGGCGAACAGCAGCACGAGCAAACCGGCTTCGATAAATCCCCGTGACTGCCCATGTGCAATGCCGCGAGCGACATGGCGGACCACATCCATGAAGCCATGCACCTGGAACGGCTGCGCAAGCCCACCCTGGAAAAAGAACACCACCAGACCGATAATGAATAGCGCCGAGACGAGCCCGACGGCAAATACGATTACGCCTGCCGTGAGCCGTCCGCCCTCTGCCGAGTGGGATTTCATGCCACCCCCAGACCGCGGAGAATCATCTCCACCGCCACCAGTGCGAGCACCAGGGTAAAAAGCAGGCGCAAGTTGGCAACGCGGATGCGTGGCAGCAAGCGCGCGCCCAACGCGGAGCCGGCCAGTATGCCAAGCACGATCGGAGCAACCACGAGCGGCGGCGTGTCGCCATGGCTCAGATAATACCCCGCGCCGGTGGCAGCCGTGATGCCGATCATGAAATTCGATGTAGCCGTCGATACGCGAAACGGCAGCCGCATAAATCGATCCATGGCGAGCACCTTGAAAGCGCCGGAGCCGATACCGAGCAAAGCGGAAAGCAATCCCGCGCCGATCATCATTGGAAATCCTCGGCCCAGACCAATCACGCCATAGGAACGGGTGCTGCCATCGGCTTCCGTGTAACTGCCGCCCAACTCGAACCAGGCGGCTGCCCCACTGCTCTCGGCTACGGGCGCTTCATGGCCTTTCGCGGATACATACGACAACACCGCGGTGGGCAGCAACATGATCCCGAAGACGAGAATCAACGCCTGACTGGAAACAAAATGCGCGATCACCACCCCGATCAGCGCGCCGCCCGAAGCTGCCACCTGCAGCACCAACCCGGCGCGCAAGTTGGTGAGGCCCGAGACCATGACTCGTCGCGCAGCGCCGATCGAAGTAGCGACGACGCCGAAGATACTCGCACCGATGGCCAATTGCGCCGGCAGTCCAAAACCGAGCGTGAGCACCGGCACGACCACAACACCGCCGCCCATACCCGTCAATGCGCCCAGTCCGCCGGCGGCTATTCCGACCGCAATCAGAAGGCCTATGTCGAGATAACTCACTCTACGTTTCGCATTACAAGCGAACGCTAATCATACCTGTTGAACCGAATGCCGCGTGCTCTGCGGTTAGTTCCTTCTTCCCGAGCCCCAGTCTCGATCAGGCCTTTGCGAACTCGAAACCGTGTTCGCCTGATGTGACCCGAACCGTGTCTTCAGAGCCGAAACGTCCGGCCAGGATCGCCTCGGCCAGCGGGTTTTCCAGTTGCTGCTGTATCGCGCGCTTGAGTGGCCGTGCGCCGTACACCAGATCGAACCCCGCCTCACCCAGTGTGTCGAGCACCGCATCGTCCACCTCCAGCGCGATGTCACGCGCGGCCAGGCGTTGCGCCAGAAAGTCGATCTGGATTTGTGTAATCTCGCGCAACTGCTCGCGATTAAGCGGATGGAACACTACCACTTCGTCCACCCGATTGATGAATTCCGGGCGGAATTGGGTGCGCACAATCTCCATCACCGCATCGCGCATCGCCGCGTAGTTGTCTTCGCCCGTCATGCGCTGAATAATGTCGGAACCCAGATTCGAGGTCATCACGATCACGGCGTTGCGAAAATCCACCGTACGACCCTGGCCGTCGGTGAGGCGCCCGTCGTCGAGCACCTGCAAGAGTACGTTGAACACATCGGGGTGCGCCTTCTCGACTTCATCGAGCAGGATCACCGCATACGGGCGACGGCGCACTGCCTCGGTGAGATAGCCGCCTTCCTCGTAACCGACATAGCCGGGCGGCGCGCCGATCAGTCGCGCGACCGAATGCTTCTCCATGAATTCGCTCATGTCGATGCGCACCATGGCTTCTTCCGTATCAAAAAGGAAGCTGGCCAGCGCCTTGCACAGTTCGGTCTTGCCGACACCGGTCGGACCCAGGAACAGGAACGAACCGTTCGGTCGATTGGGATCGGACAACCCGGCGCGCGAGCGGCGCACCGCATTGGCCACCGCTGAAATAGCCTCGTCCTGGCCGACGACCCGCTGATGCAGCGCCTGCTCCATGCGCAACAGTTTTGCCCTTTCGCCTTCCAGCATCCGCGAGACGGGAATACCCGTCCAGCGCGACACGACTTCGGCAATCTCCTCGTCCGTCACCTTGTTACGCAACAGTCGCGGCGCTTCGCCTTCGGCTGCGCTTTCCCGCGCCTGAGCATCGGCCAACTGTTTTTCCAGTTCGGGGATGCGCCCGTACTGAATCTCGGACATGCGGCTCAAGTCGCCCGCGCGACGGGCCGTTTCCAGTTCAGTGCGTGCGCGCTCGAGTGCTTCCTTGACCTGGGCCGCGCCCTGCAACGCGGCCTTCTCGGCCTTGAGTATTTCTTCCAGATCGGAGTATTCGCGCTCCAGCACAGCGATTTCGTCTTGCAGCGTTTTCAGGCGGCGTTTGGAGGCTTCGTCCTTTTCCTTCTTGAGCGCCTCGCGTTCAATCTTGAACTGAATCAAGCGCCGTTCGAGTCGATCCATTTCTTCGGGCTTGGAATCGATTTCCATGCGGATGCGGCTCGCCGCCTCGTCCACCAGATCGATGGCCTTGTCGGGCAGTTGCCGATCGGCGATATAGCGCTGCGACAGCGTCGCCGCCGCCACGATGGCGGGGTCGGTAATTTCGATCCCGTGATGCACCTCGTAACGTTCCTTCAGGCCACGCAGAATGGCGATGGTGTCCTCGAGCGTGGGCTCATCGACAAGCACTCGCTGGAAGCGACGTTCCAACGCCGCGTCCTTTTCGATGTACTTGCGATATTCGTCGAGCGTGGTCGCGCCGATACAGTGCAGTTCGCCGCGCGCGAGTGCGGGCTTGAGCATGTTGCCCGCATCCATCGCGCCTTCGGCCTTGCCCGCGCCGACCAGCGTGTGCATCTCGTCGATGAAGAGCACCACGCGCCCTTCTTCCTTGCCGATTTCGGTGAGCACCGCCTTCAGACGTTCCTCGAATTCGCCGCGGAACTTGGCGCCAGCCAGCAACCCCGCCATGTCGAGCGCAAGCAGGCGCTTGTTCTTGAGCCCTTCCGGCACCTCGCCGTTCAGGATGCGCTGCGCCAGACCTTCCACGATGGCCGTTTTGCCCACGCCGGGTTCACCGATCAGCACCGGATTGTTCTTGGTACGGCGCGCGAGAATCTGGATGACGCGGCGGATTTCCTCGTCGCGTCCGATCACCGGATCGAGCTTGCCGGATTCGGCACGCGCGGTGAGATCGAGCGTGTACTTGTCGAGCGCCTGACGTTTGTCTTCGGCGTTCGGATCGTTCACCCGCGCGCCACCACGCAAATCGTCTATGGCATGTTCGATGGCGGCCTTCGTGGCGCCGGCTTCCTTGAGCGCATCGCCCACCGGCCCCTTGTCTTCCAGGCAGGCCAGTACGAACAGTTCGCCCGCGACGAATTCGTCCTTGCGCTGCTGCGCGAACTTGTCGGTGATGTTGAGCACGCGCGTGAGATCGTTGCCGATGTGCACTTCGCCCGGCGTGCCCTTCTGCTGCGGCACCCGATCCAGAATCGCATCGAGCCGGTTTTCCAGCACGCTGATATTGACGCCAGCCTTGGCGAGCAACGGCCGCACGCTGCCACCGTCCTGCTCCACCATCGCCAGCAGCAGATGCGCCGGTTCGATGAAGGGATGATCGCGGCCCACGGCGAGCGATTGCGCGTCGGCGAGGGCCACCTGGAATTTGCTGGTCAGTTTTTCGAGTCGCATGGGTATCTTTGGTTTGCGGATAACGCTTAAATGAGGCCGATGAGCCGCGCTTTCAAGTTCGCATAAGAAGTCCCCAGTCCCGTTAACTACCCCGGCAAGAGGCGCACGACCGCATAAATCAACACAATACCCAGCGCTACGAGCAGTACAGTAACCGTCGACTGCCGGCCCTGCTTGTGGCCGCGCAGGCGCGGAATCAGATCGGCCAGGGCGATGTAGATCAGGCTGGCGGAGGCCACTACCAGCACATAGTCCAGCGCCGCGGGCGAACCACGCAGAAACAGCAACGCCAGCATGCCACCCACGAGTACCGCCATGCTGGAGGCGATCGTCAGCGCGAGTGCTCGCGCGCGCCGCATCCCGGTCATGACGAGCACCGACAGATCCCCGATCTGCTGCGGAATGTGATGCGCGAGAACGGCCGCAAAAAGCAGCAGTGCAGTCTTGTGGTCCGTCAGTACTGCCGCGGCCAGCAACACTCCCGCCAGCAGATTGTGCAGGCTGGTGCCGGACAGAACCATAACCGCCGTGGCTCGATCATCGGCAGGATTGCTCGCGTGCGAACCCGGCTCGACCTCATGCGCGTGGTGCCAATGAATCAGCTTTTCCAGAGTGAAGAAGGTCAGCATGCCCAGCGCCAGAGCCAGGCCTAAGTTGACACTGCGCCCGTGGCCGGCGCCGGCAAAGGCGCCGGGCAAAAGATCGAGGCAGGCAACACCCAGCAGCACACCGGTACTGAAGCTCACCAGGGGCGGCACCAGCCGCGTCAGACGGCGCGTACCCAACATCGCCAGCAAAGCCGCGCCTGAGGCACTGGCCAGAGCCGCGATGCCGGTTAATATCAAAGTCCATGCCCAGTTCGCCATCGCTGTTCCTTACCACCGATTTACTTATATTGCCCGAGATGTCAAGTCTGACCGGCTTCAGGCTCGATTTGAACGAGCGTCGCCATGCGCCCCGTCTCGCCGTCCCGCCGGTAGGAGTAGAAACGGTCCGGATCGGAATAGGTGCACAGCCCGCTCTGCTGCACCGAAACCACTCCCAGCGCCTCCAGTCTCGCTTGTGCCAACAACGCAAGGTCGCAATACCAGTGCTCGGCGTCGCGGCTTGGGCTGAACGCCTGCTCCGCTCCCGGCGCATCGGCAAACGCCATGCGCACAGCGCTATCCACCTCGTAGCGGGCGGCACTGATACCGGGACCGATCCATGCAGCGACCTCGGCAGCCGCCACCGCCAATGCATTAAACGCTGCATCCAGCACCCCGGCGGCCAGCCCGCGCCAGCCAGCATGGGCAATAGCGACCGCACTGCCGTCGCGAGCGGCCAGCACAACCGGCAGGCAATCGGCCGTGAGTACCACAAGCACATGCCCCGACTGACGGGTAATTGCCGCATCGGCCGTTATTGCCATAGCTGGCGTTTTGCCGATCGTTTGCTCCGCCTGTATCACCCGCGTGCCATGCTCCTGATTCAGCCACAACGGCTCTGAAGGCAGATTCAGCGTCTGGTGCAATCGTCGTCGGTTGTCGGTCACGGCTTGCACAGCGTCGCCCACATGCGTCGCCAGATTCAGGCTGGCATAACGCCCCGCACTCACGCCGCCGGCGCGCAGCGTGGTTAACGCCTGCACATTGGGTGCAAGCACGTGTGCGGGCGCAACGTAATTCACTCTTGCTGATCCGATTCGCGCAACACGGCAAGCAGTGCGGCGATGTCGGCTGGCAACTCGGCCTCGAAGCTCATGTCTTCGCTGCTCACGGGATGCACAAAGCCCAGTCGCTTGGCATGCAGAACCTGGCGTGGAAACGTGCGCACTGCCTCTGCCGCCGCAGGAGACAAACCGGGCGTGAGCACCTGACGACCGCCGTAGGTGCCATCGCCCACGATCGGCGTACCGGTATGGCTGAGATGCACCCGGATCTGGTGCGTGCGCCCGGTCTCCAGTTTCACCGTCAGCAAGGTGTAGCCTGCAATCCGCTCGACCACCCGCGTGTGGGTCACTGCCGGGCGGCCCCGACTATTCACGGCCATGCGCGTACGCGCGCTCGGATGGCGCCCGATCGGCGCATCGATACGCGTACCGGCCACGATTTCGCCCCTCACCAATGCCAGATACTCGCGGTGTATTTCGCGGCGTTCGAGCGCCGCCACCAACGCCGCGTGCGCCGCCGTGGTTTTGGCCACAACGAGCAGGCCCGAGGTGTCCTTGTCCAGGCGATGTACCAGCCCGGCACGCGGCAGATGAGACAGTTCAGGCGCGTGATGGAGCAAGGCATTAACCAGCGTACCCTGGCGATTGCCCGCCCCGGGGTGCACCACCAGCCCCGGCGGCTTGTTCACCACCAGCAGCGCGGCATCCTCGTAAACGATGTCGAGCGCAATCCGCTCCGGTGCGTCCTCGATCACCGGCTCGAGCACGGCTTCAAGCACCACCGATTGCCCTTCGCTCAGTTGCGCGCGGGTTTGCGCGATTTCGCCATCCACTCGCACCTGCCCGGCCCGGATCCAGCCTTGCAGGCGCGTACGCGAATACTCCGGCAAGGCCCGCGCCAGCGCGCGGTCGAGCCGCTCTCCGGCCATATCGGCGCCCACACTCAGTTCATGGCGCCGAACTTCACTCTGAACTTCACGTCGAACATTCTGTCCCAGCCCGTTAGAATGTCCTTTTTCAGGTGCGGAAAAACGCATGCGTCGACTGACTCCTCTGTTGATCCCGGTGCTGGCGAGCGTTGCCATTCTGGCCGGTTGTGCCCACGGCCCGAGAAAAATTCCGCCCGAAACCGTACTTTACAAGCGCGCTCAGGATGCCCTTACCGTGCAGAACTGGAAACGGGCAACCGGCAGTCTGCGCTCGATGATTTCCACCTACCCCTTCGGCAAGTATGCCACGCAGGGCCGGCTCGATCTCATCTATGCCTATTACCGCAGCAACCAGACCGACGAGGCCGCCAAGCAGGCCGACGACTTCGTGAAGGAAAATCCGGCCAGTCCGTACGCGGCCTATGCCCAGTTCATGAAGGGTGTGGCTTATGCCAATGCATTGCAACGCGGGCCGGTGGATGCCATATTCAGGGTCGACTTGTCCGACCGCGATCCAATCGATCAGAAACAGGCCTATACCGCATTCAGTCAATTGATCAAACGCTACCCGCATTCCCGATATGCCCACCAGGCCAAATACTGGATGGTATTCGTGCGCAATCGCATGGCGCAGTTCAACCTCAACCTGGCACGTTTTTACCAGAAGCGCAAAGAGTGGGTAGCGGCTGCCATGCATGCCTCCGATATCGTGACGCGTTTCTCCGACACGGAGTCGGCAAAACCCGCCTTGAGGATCATGGCCCGCTCATATAAGGCGCTGGGCGAAACTGAACTCGCCGCCGATACCCGTGCCTGGTACGACTACAACTACGGCAACAAAGCACACACCCCCAAGCCTGCACCTGCAGCAAGCACCGCTCCTACCTCACGCCAACCATAGGGCTGGCATCAACCGTTAGATGCTATCGATTTCATCCTGTTCGGATTCGGCGGACGGCGGCAGGATCGGAGCAAACCCCGACGTAATGGGATAGCAACGATCCAGTCCAAAGGCACGGGTGGATATTTTCACCCCCACCGCACCCTGACGGCGTTTGTATTCGTTGCGTTTGACCCGCGCCGCCACCTGTTCGATGGTGCGCGGATCGAACCCTTCATGCATCAGATCGGCGCCCGTCTGGTCATTTTCTATCAGCCCGGCGAGTATCGCATCGAGCACCGGGTACGGCGGCAGGGAATCGGTATCCTTCTGACCCGCCGCGAGTTCCGCGGACGGTTCACGCGTCAACACCTGCTCCGGAATCGGCGCCGCATCGAGCTGACGGTTGCGGTAGCGCGCCAGCTTGTACACCAGCGTCTTCGACACATCCTTGAGCGGTGCGAAGCCACCGACCGTATCGCCGTACAAAGTGGCATAGCCCACCGCGCTTTCGCTCTTGTTGCCGGTGGCGAGCACCAGGCGCCCGGTCTTGTTCGATATCGCCATCAGAATGGCACCGCGGCAACGCGCCTGAATATTCTCCTCGGTCACATCCGGCTGCAGGCCGGCGAACACATCCTTGAGCACATTGAGGAACGCCTGATAGGGTTCCTCGATCGAAATGACGTGCGACTTGACGCCAAGCCGTTTCACCTGCTCCTTGGCCAGCTCCACGCTGAGATCGCTGGTGTAGCGCGAAGGCATCAACACCGCGGTCACCCGCTCGGCACCCAGCGCATCGACAGCCAGCGTCAACGTCAGCGCCGAATCGACGCCGCCCGACAGCCCCACCAGCGCACCTTCGAAACCGTTCTTTTCGATGTAGTCGTGTACTGCGAGCTCGATCGCCTTGTACACCTCGCCGTCGGAATCGGCCGCATCGCGCGGCGCCTCCACGTCGGAGCGCAAATCTGCGTTAGTGCTTTCGCCATCCACGGCTACGGGCGACTTGAGCTCCGAGGCCGTTCGGCCCATGATCCGCCCACGGTTGCCGGGCGTAGCGCCCACACGCAAAATGACAAAATCTTCCTCGAATCCCGGCAAACGGTCGACAACCTCGCCCGCCTTGTTCACCGCGAACGAATGACCATCGAACACCAGATCGTCCTGCCCACCGACCAGGTTGAGGTAAACGAACGACACGCCATTGTCGGTGGCACGCTGCGCGATTTCCTGCTCGCGGTTGGCGCGCTTGCCAATACAGTATGGCGAGGCGTTGATGTTCACGATCAGACGCGCGCCCGCCTCCCTCAGTTCACTGATCGGATCGGCACGCCAGGCATCCTCGCCGATGGACAGACCGATCGGCAAGCCCCCGATGTCCACTACCACGGCCTCGCTGCCCGCAGCAAAATAGCGCTTCTCGTGAAATGCCCCGTAATGCGGCAGCGCGCGCTTGCGATACGTGGCATGCGTCTGTCCGTCGCCGATCACCGAACAGGCGTTGTAGATCAGCCCCTCCTGATACTCGGGATGTCCCACCACGATCGTGGTATCGGACACCGTTTCGCGCAAGCGATTGAGTGCCTCATGCACCTGGTTTTCCAGATCCGGATGCACCAATAGATCTTCGGCCGGGTAGCCGACCAGCATCAATTCTGGAAAAACGATGACATCGCACTGCGCGCCGAACGCCTCAACGCGTTCGAGAACGCGATGCGTGTTGCCGGCCACATCGCCCACCAGGCAATTGGACTGCGCCAAACCGATTCTAAGCGTCGACATGAATCCTCCGGCTTGCAGCCAACTGAGGTTTTTTAACCAAGTACACGCCTGGCCGCCGCGCCAATTTCCGCGGGCGAACGAACCGTGGTCACCCCGGCCGCTTCCAGCGCATGGAACTTGTGTTCCGCCGTGCCTTTGCCGCCGGCGATGATCGCCCCGGCATGGCCCATGCGTTTGCCGGGCGGCGCCGTCACCCCTGCGATATAAGCCACCACCGGCTTGCTCACGTTGGCCTGGATGAACTCCGCGGCCGCCTCTTCGTCGCTACCACCGATCTCGCCGACCATGACGATCGCCTCGGTCGTCGCATCCTTTTCGAAGAGTTCGATCACGTCGATAAAGCCCATGCCATGCACCGGGTCGCCGCCGATGCCGACACACGTCGATTGCCCCAGGCCTTCGAGAGTCGTCTGATGCACCGCCACGTAGGTGAGCGTGCCCGAACGCGACACGATCCCCACCTTGCCCGGCTTGTGAATATGCCCCGGCATGATGCCGATCTTGCACTCGCCGGGCGTAATCACCCCCGGACAATTGGGGCCGACGAGACGCACGGCCGAACCCCGGAGCGCGGCCTTCACGCGCACCATGTCGAGCACCGGAATGCCTTCGGTGATGCACACAATGATCTCGAGTCCGGCGGCCGCCGCTTCCAGAATCGCGTCGGCGGCGAATGGTGCCGGCACGTAAATCATGCTCGCCGTGGCGCCGGTTTCGGCCACTGCATCGGCACAGGTATCGAACACCGGGCGGTCGAGGTGCGTCTGCCCGCCGCGGCCTGGCGTCACGCCACCGACGAGCTGCGTGCCATAGGCAATCGCCTGCTCGCTGTGGAACGTGCCCTGCGTACCGGTAAAACCCTGACACAGGACGCGAGTGTTCTTGTCGATCAATATGCTCATGCGGATTGTCCTTCGCGCGCGGCGTTAACCGCCTTCTCGGCGGCTTCGGTCAAATTGGAGGCGGCGGTAATATCGAGACCGCTTTCGGCCAGCAGGCGCCGGCCCTCTTCCACGTTGGTGCCTTCCAGGCGCACGACGACCGGCACGGGCACGCCCACACCTTTTACTGCCGCGATGATGCCCTCGGCAATCATGTCACAACGCACGATACCGCCGAAAATGTTCACCAGAATCGCCTTCACGTTCTTGTTCGACAGAATCAGACGAAACGCGGCCGTAACGCGTTCTGCGGTTGCGCCGCCGCCCACGTCGAGAAAGTTCGCCGGCTCGCCACCCGCGAGCTTGATCAGGTCCATCGTGGCCATCGCGAGACCCGCGCCGTTAACCATGCAGGCAATATCGCCCTCCAGCGACACATAGTTAAGACCGTGTTCGGCGGCCTCGGCCTCGGCCGCATCTTCCTGACCTGGATCGCGCATCGCCGCCGTATCCTTGTGCCGGAACAGCGCGTTGTCGTCGAGGTTCACCTTGGCATCGAGCGCCAGCAGATCACCGCCCTTGGTCACAATTAATGGATTGATTTCGACCAGACTCGCATCCTTGGCCAGCATAAAGTTGTACAGTGCACGTACCAGTTTGGAAAACGCCTTCAGTTGATCGCCTTCGAGACTCAGCGCAAAACCAAGACGCCGCGCTTCGTAACCGGAAAAACCCGAACCCGGATTGACCGGAATGTTCAGGATCCGTTCCGGCGTCTTCTCCGCAACTTCCTCGATGTCCATGCCGCCGTCGGCGGAAGCGACGAACGTCAAACATTCCCGCGTGCGGTCGAGAAGCACGCTCAGATACAGCTCGCGCGCAATGTCGGAACCGCACTCGACCCACACGCGCTCAATCGGCAACCCTTCGCCCTGCGTCTGATGCGTCACCAGGCGCTCGCCGAGCATCCCGTCGGCGGCTTCACGAGCCTCGGCCGACGAGCGCACCAGCTTCACCCCGCCCGCCTTGCCGCGTCCGCCGGCATGCACTTGGGCCTTGACGACCCACAGCGCGCCGCCCAGCGTTTCGGTCGCGGCTGCGGCCTCCTCTGCGCTGGCGGCAACCCGGCCCTGCGGAACCGGAACTCCAAACTCGGCAAACAACTGCTTGGCCTGATATTCGTGCAAATTCATGGTATAGAGACCTTCCGTAACTGGTCGTCCAAAGTGAAAACCCATGCCTGACGGCACTCAAGACCGCACATTTTGGAGCATTAGCCGACTTTTAGCAAAGCGTGCACGGCCCGAGATTCTCTCGGCACCCGCGCGCTGGCGCCTGCTCAAGGTACTCAACATCTACCGCCTGGTGGTCGCCAGCGCCAGCATTACGCTGGCCGTAAGTTCCATCGCCGTAGCACATCTGAACATCGAAGCGCCGGTCATAGTGGTGATCACCGGCATTCTCTACCTGGCCCTGGGCCTGTCCTCGATCGGCTTCCTTTCGCGCCAGTGGCCGGGTCTCAGCGTGCAGGCTGAACTGCAACCCCTGCTCGATCTGGTCGCCATCACCGTGCTTACCCAGGCGGCAAACGCCGATATCGGCATTTTCTCCTTTCTGTTGATCCCAGCGGTCGCCGTCGCCGCCGCCAGTGCGCTCAATCTGCGCCGCGCCCTGTTTTTTGCGGCCCTGAGTGCGTTGATCGTACTCGGCGCGACGCTCGGCTCCGGTTTTACCCGGACTCTGGCCGTCCTGCTCTACGCGCGCTCCGGTCTGTACGCGCTCGGACTGCTGGTGGTGGCTTTCATTGCCTACCAACTGGCCACGCGTCTGTTCGAAACCGAAGCCCTCGCCGAGCAGCGCGGCATCGTAGTACGCGAACTGGACGCGATCAACCGACGCATCATCGCCCAGTTGCAAACCGGCGTGATCGTTACCGACAAGCACGGCCAGATCCTGCGCCTGAACCCCGCGGCGACGCATTACAACGACCCCGTCCTGCGCGCCACCATCACCCATCTCGCGGGCGCCGAAGCCACGCATGGCAGCTCGGTGTATCAGCACAAGGATGGCGGTACTTTGCTGCTCACGGTCCTGCCACTCGACGACACCGAAAATGCGCGTCGTCTGGTCTTTATCGAAGATACCGAGATTGCGCACGAGCAGGCCAGGGCAATGACGCTCGCTGCACTCGGCCGTCTCACTGCCGGCATTGCGCACCAGATCAGAAACCCGCTCTCGGCGATTTCCCAGGCCAATCAGTTGCTGGCCGAAGATGGCACGCTCGACGCTGAACAGCAGCACCTGAGCCGCATCATCGGCAACCAGAGCGCGCGCCTTGCCGGCATGGTGGACAGCATCCTCAAACTATCGCGACGCGAAGCCGCCGAGCCTGCACTCATCGAACTCAGGAGCTGGATCGAGGAGTTTGTGCACGATTACAGCGAACGCCACCCCGAGCGCGGTACGCACCTTCACCAGGCGGGAAGCAACACCAACGTCGAAACCCGTTTCGACCCCGGACAGCTCCTGCACGTCGTCGTCAACCTGGTGGACAACGCCTTCGTGCATGGCGATCCCGCGGCGACGGTTTACCTTAGAATTGGCTTTAGCGGCGCACACGTGTATCTTGATGTACTGGATCGCGGCCCCGGTATCGCACAGCCCGAACGTCTGTTCGAGCCCTTTGCCACCACCCGCGTCAACGGCACCGGCCTCGGCCTGTACCTGGCGCGCGAACTGGCGATCGCCAACGGTGCGCACCTGGAGGCGTATCCACGCCGCAACGGCGGCTCGCGCTTTCGGCTCGAATTTGCACAGGACAACGCATGGCTGGAGTGAATAAAACATCGCAGGTACTGATCGTCGACGACGAGCCTGACCTGCGCGATCTGCTCTGTATGACCCTCGGCAAAATGGGCGTAAAAACCGTGGAAGCCGCGGACCTTGCGAGTGCGCGGCGCACGCTGGTGAGCGATCGTTTCGACCTCGTGCTCACCGACATGAACCTGCCCGACGGCAACGGTCTCGACTTCGTACAGTGGATGCAGGAGCAGGCACCCAGCGTCCCGGTCGCCATGATCACTGCCTACGGCAGCATGGACATCGCGGTGGATGCGCTGAAGGCCGGCGCCTTCGACTTCATCGCCAAGCCGGTCGATCTCTTGCGCCTGCGCACATTGGTGCGCGATGCGCTGGCGCTCGATGCCGTCGAGGCCAGCGACGAATCCGCCGCTGCGCAACTGCTCGGCAACTCGGTGCAGATGCACGAGCTGCGCACCGTCATCACCCGCATGGCGCGCAGTCAGGCGCCGGTGCTGATCACCGGCGAATCCGGCACCGGCAAGGAACTTGCGGCGCGGCTCATCCACACCTCGGGGCCACGCTCCGCGTATCCCTTCGTGCCCGTCAACTGCGGCGCCATCCCCGCCGAGCTCGTGGAAAGCGAACTCTTTGGCCACAAGAAGGGCAGCTTCACCGGAGCCCATGTGGATCGCCCAGGCCTGATCCGCAGCGCCGAGGGTGGCACACTGTTCCTCGACGAAATCGGCGAACTGCCCCTGCCCATGCAGGTCAAATTGCTGCGCGTGATCCAGGAGCGCCGCGTGCGCGCCGTGGGCGCCACCCAGGAGGTGCCGGTGGATGCGCGCTTCGTCTCCGCCACCCATCAGGACCTGAGCCTCGCGCTGGCCGAAGGCCGCTTCCGCGAAGACCTGTACTACCGCATCAACGTCATCGACCTGCACGTACCGCCGCTGCGCGAGCGCCGCGGCGATATTCCCCTGCTCGCCGAGGCCCTGCTCACCCGCATGTGCGCCACGGCAGGCACAGCCGTCAAAAAACTCACCCCGGAAGCCATCGCGATGCTCGAAGAGCACGCCTTTCCGGGCAATGTGCGCGAGCTGGAAAATGTGCTCGAACGCGCGTTCGCGCTCACCGAAACAGACACCATCGACGCTGACGACATCCATCTGCGGCGCAGCCCGCGGCGTCCCGAGGCCGACGCCGCAGGTGGTCCCGAACCGCTACCCAACATGCTTGACGAAGTCGAACGCCAGGCGATCCAGAAGGCGCTGCGCGAAACCGGCGGCAACCGCACCGCGGCCGCGCGCGTGCTCGGCATGACCTTCCGTCAGTTGCGCTACCGGCTGCAAAAACTCAACATCAAGCCCTGAATAATAAAGGGACTGGGGACTGGGGACTGGGGACTGGGTGCTGAGTGCTGAGTGCTGAGTGCTGAGTGCTGAGTGCTGAGTGCTGAGTGCTGAGTGCTGAGTGCTGAGTGCTGAGTGCTGAGT
>JBOHZI010000001.1:0-30805 GCA_050738295.1 Gammaproteobacteria bacterium | reverse complement strand
GAACAGTGCCGTGATCTTTGCGCTTTCAGCAGTCCGTTCGTAGCCGGAAAATTCCGTGGCTCCGTCCACTTCCAGCTTGCGACTGTAGTCGGCACCAAACTGGCTCGCCGCACGCGCGCGTTTGCGCTGCTTGTCCATCTCGCGCTCGAAGCCCGGCATGTCCACACTGAGGCCACGCTCGCGCGCAAGGTCGGCGGTGAGATCGGCGGGAAAACCATACGTGTCGTAAAGCTTGAACACGACTTCGCCGGGAATCTGTTTGCCTTTCATGGCGACGATGTCGGCTTCGAGTATCTGCATGCCGTGGCCGAGCGTCTGCGCGAAACGTTCTTCTTCCTGGCGGATCGCTTTTTCGATGGCGCGCGCCGACCTGGCCAGTTCGGGATAGGCCTCGCCCATCTCGGCGACCAGCGGTTTGACGAGGGTGTGGAAGAAAGGCTTGTCCTGACCGAGCTGGTAGCCGTGACGGATGGCGCGGCGCATGATGCGGCGCAGCACATAGCCGCGACCTTCGTTTGAGGGCAACACGCCGTCGGCAATCAGGAATGCGGTCGCGCGGATGTGGTCGGCAATGACGTGCAGCGAGTTGGCGTGCACGTCTTTCGTGCCGACGGCTTTCGCGGCGGCCTCGATCAAGTTTCGGAACAAGTCGATCTCGTAGTTCGAGTGCACGCCCTGGAGCACGGCGGCGATACGTTCCAGGCCCATGCCGGTATCGACGCACGGCGCCGGCAGCGGCGTGAGTGTGCCCGCGGCGTCGCGGTCGTACTGCATGAACACGAGGTTCCAGATTTCTATGTAGCGGTCGCCTTCCTCGTCCGGCGAACCGGGCGGTCCGCCTTCGATTTCGGGGCCGTGGTCGTAGAAGATTTCCGTGCATGGGCCGCAGGGACCGGTGTCGGCCATCTGCCAGAAATTGTCGCTCGCATACGGCGCGCCCTTGTTGTCGCCGATGCGGACAATGCGTTCAGCGGGCACGCCGACTTTGTTCTTCCAGATGGCGTAGGCCTCATCGTCGGTTGCATACACCGTGACCCAGAGTTTTTCGGCCGGGAGTTTGAAAACCTCGGTCAGCAGCTCCCACGACCAGGCTATGGCTTCGCGCTTGAAGTAGTCGCCGAACGACCAGTTGCCGAGCATCTCGAAGAAGGTGTGGTGACGCGCCGTGTAGCCGACGTTTTCCAGATCGTTGTGCTTGCCGCCCGCACGCAGGCAGCGCTGTACGTCCACGACGCGCGGAGCGGTGGATTTCTCGATGCCGAGGAACGCGTTCTTGAACGGCACCATGCCGGAGTTGGTAAAGAGCAGCGTCGGGTCGTTCGCGGGCACCAGCGAACTCGACGGCACAACGCGATGCTCGCGCTCGGCGAAAAAGTCGAGAAAGGCCTGGCGTATGTCCTGGGTCTTCATGGCCTTCAGCGATAAACCTCTCTGCGATGTCCGATTTTTAACACGAGAATGCGTAGCCTGTCGTCCTCGATTCGGCACAGCAGCCGATAATCGCCTACACGATAACGCCATATCCCCCGTTTTTCTCCCTTGAGTGCTCGGCCGAGACGACGCGGATCGTCCAGCCCGGCCACGCGCTGTTGCAGGTATTGTGCAATACGCCGACGTTCAACCAGGTCAAGCTTGAGAAACGCCTTGCTCGCCGTGAGCGACCACTCAATCCGCCAGGTCATCCAGCCCGGCTTCCCTGAGCACCTGTTTCATGGGAACGGTAGCCTCTTCGCCGGCCTCGACCCGCTCGAGCACAGTGAGTGCTTCGAGATAGTCCTCGCGGTCTTCCAGCCATTCTCCCAAAGCACGGCGCAGGTAGTAGGACTTGCTGCGCCCCGTGTGGCGGGCCAGATCGTCCAGCCGATGATCCAGTTCGGGTGGGATCCGGTAGGTAACCGATTTCAGATTTTGAGCCGGCTTCATGGTGCACCGCAATACATGTACAGCACTATTCTATACCTCACCACGCAACACACGTACGATATGCGCTGCCGGGAAGCCTCGGCGTTCGAGAAAACGTGTCTGGCGAGCCCGTTCGTCGTAGTCATCCGGCAGGTCGGCACCAAAGCGGCGTTGGCGGGCCGCTTCGGCGCGCGCAAGCCAGTGGGCATCGTCGTTCTCCGCACCCGCCAACTCGGCCTCGACCGTGGCTGCATCCACACCGCGCGTGGCGAGATCAGCACGGATGCGCGCCGGGCCGTAGCCTTGGCGTAGTCGCATACGCACATATTGTTCAGCGAAACGCGCCTCGTTGAGCGCGTCCATCGCCTGCAGACGATCCAGCGCCTGCTCGATGTCGGCCTGTTCAATGCCGCGCTGGGCCAGCTTGAGAGCCAGTTCGGCGCGGCTGTGTTCGCGCCGCGCGAGCAACCGGAGGCCCACATCGAAGGCCTCCGGCTGTTCGGATTCAGTCCTTGGTTTCGTCAACCGGCTCCGCCTCGACCGCCGCTTGCGCCTTCGGGCCAGGCTTGGGCATCAATTTCTCGCGCAGCGCCGTGTTGAGTTTCTCGGCCATCGCCGGGTTGTCTTTCAGGTACAGCCGAGCGTTGTCCTTGCCCTGCCCGATGCGCTCGCCTTCGTAGCTGTACCAGGCGCCGGATTTTTCGACCAGGCCGTTCTCCACGCCGAGATCGACCAACTCGCCTTCCAACGAACAGCCCTCGCCGTAGAGAATGTCGAACTCCGCCTTTCTGAACGGCGGTGCGACCTTGTTCTTCACCACCTTCACGCGTGTCTGGTTGCCGATCACCTCGTCGCCTTTCTTGATCGCGCCGATGCGGCGGATGTCGAGACGTACCGAGGCGTAGAACTTGAGCGCGTTGCCACCGGTGGTGGTTTCGGGGCTGCCGAACATCACGCCGATCTTCATGCGGATCTGGTTGATGAAGATGACCATGGTGTTGGAACGCTTGATGTTGCCGGTGAGCTTACGGAGCGCCTGGCTCATGAGCCGCGCCTGCAGGCCGACGTGCGAATCGCCCATCTCGCCCTCGATTTCGGCGCGCGGCGTAAGCGCGGCGACCGAATCAATCACCACCACATCTACAGCACTCGATCGCACCAGCATGTCGGCAATTTCGAGTGACTGTTCGCCCGTGTCCGGCTGGGAGATCAGCAGTTCCTCGGTGTTTACGCCGAGCTTTTCGGCATAAGTGGGATCCAGCGCGTGCTCGGCATCGATAAAGGCCGCCGTGCCGCCGAGTTTCTGCGCCTGGGCTATCACCTGCAATGTCAGCGTGGTCTTGCCGGAGGACTCCGGACCGTAGATTTCCACGACTCTTCCGCGCGGCAGGCCGCCGATACCGAGCGCAATATCCAGACCCAGCGAGCCGGTCGAGATCGCCTCTATGTCGCGCACTGCACTACCGTCCCCAAGGCGCATCACCGAGCCCTTGCCAAACTGCTTCTCGATCTGGCCCAGTGCCGCGGCCAGCGCCTTTTTGCGATTGTCATCCATATATATTCTCTCCCTAGACGTGTTACGTTCGGAACCCATTATTCCATAGGCGGCAAATCGCGGCCCGGCCACTGCGCCAACACCCTGTAACGCGGCCTGGCGCGATCGCTCTCGATCAATGTGACGCCGGTGTAAGCCCAGTGAATCGGCTCGAACTCAACGCTCGGCACCTGCGCTACGCGCCGCGCGAGCGTCACATGCGCACGGAACGGCCCCGGTGTGAAGCTCACACCGTTCGCACCGAGCGCCGCCCGCAAACGGTTGGCCTGCCGGCTCAACATGGTCGGTGTGCGCTGTGGCCCAGCCCACAGCACCCGCGCGGCACGGAAATACCCGATCTGCTGCAGGTGCAGCGTGCCCGTTATCGACTCAAGGCGCGAAATGGCATCGTGGATGACGTCCAGTTGCGAGCGGGGTTGCAGGCCTAAAAAGGCCAGCGTCAGGTGGTAATTCGCAGTGGGCACGGCTCGCCCTCCACTCGTTTCGACCGCCGTGCGGGTAGCGGCCTGCAACGCGCGGCGGACCGCGACGTCCGGCCACAGCGCGAGGAACAACCGCAGACGCTCATCGCCCACGATACAATCCCGCCAGCGCCTCCACCACGGTGGCCCGGCGCACCGCCTCACGATCACCGGCGAAGCACCAACGGCGGGCCGTCGGCTCGACGCCGCGCCAGGCCCACGCGATCCACACCGTGCCCACCGGCTTCTCGGCACTGCCGCCGCCGGGCCCGGCGACGCCGGTCACCGCGACCGCGCCATCGGCTCCGCTCACCGTCAGGGCGCCCCGCGCCATGGCGAGGGCGACGGCCTCGCTGACCGCGCCGTGAGTCGCCAGCAAATCCGTCTCGACGCCGAGCAGGCTCGTCTTGGGCGCGTCCGAGTAGGTCACCACGCCGCCGCGGAACCACTCGGAACTGCCCGCGATATCGGTCAGGCACTTGGCGATCCAGCCGCCGGTGCAGGACTCGGCCGTGGCCACGCTGAAGCCGCGTTCCAGGCAGTAGGCTGCCACCGCTTCGGCCTGCTCGCGCAGGGCCTCGTCGCCGTAACTGTCACTTTGCTCATTCATGACTGGCTGACCTCCACCTTTAGTAACATGACCGGCCTGATCCTCGTACAAATTGATTGTAGATGGCCGACGCCTTTAGTGTAGTGTTTCGTAATTCTTGGTACTTTCAGCGAGCCGCTGCAGGCCGGATGCAAGGCGCGGGCGCGCAGGAAGGGTTATTCCCTTTCAAACGGGCGCAACGCCGCAGCCGGCCTGCAGCGGCTCGCCCGAAGGGAGCCCCCCACAAGCGCCAGCTCTGCGTTGCAGCAGCTTGCCAAGGGCTCGGCCATTGCCTGCGCGCTGCGCCTTGATCTGACGCTTGTGGGAGAGCTCTGAAAGTGCCAGGAATTACGAAACACAACACTAGCGCACACACGCCGATGATCGAGCAGTACCTCGGCATCAAGGCCGAGCACCCCGAGGAACTGCTGTTCTACCGGATGGGCGATTTTTACGAGTTGTTCTACGACGATGCGCGCCGCGCGGCGGACCTGCTCGACATCACGCTGACCACGCGCGGCGAATCCGCCGGTGCACCAATCCCGATGGCCGGTGTGCCGGTGCATGCGGTGGAAAATTACCTCGCCCGCCTGCTCACGCGCGGAGAACGCGTAGTGATCGCCGAGCAGATCGGCGAGCCCGGCGGCAAGGGCCCGATGCGGCGCGAAGTCACGCGCGTGCTCACCCCCGGCACCGTGATCGAGGAAGGCCTGCTCGACGAGCGCCGCGCTGCCGTAGTCGCCGCCGTCAGCCGGGCCGGCGACACTTGGGGTCTCGCCGCGCTTGATCTGGCAGCGGGCGAAATGCGTGTGGCCGAATTCTCCACACGCGACGCCTGCCTCGCGGCACTCGCCGGCATCACACCGGCCGAAGTGCTCTATGCCGAGGATGGCCCACCGCTGCCGCCGATGCAAGCCACGCCGCGCCGACGCCCGCCGTGGCACTTTGATGTGGACAGCGGCCGCAAGGCGTTGATGCGCCAGTTCGCGGTGCGCGATCTCGCCGGACTCGATGCCGCCGATCTCGGTGCCGCCCTAGGCGCGGCGGGCGCACTCCTCACCTATGCCGGCGAAACGGGTCGGCGCAGTCTGCCCCAGCTCGACCGCCTGATCCGCGAGCGCAGCGGCGACGGCCTCATGCTCGATAGCACCACGCGGCGCAACCTCGAACTCGAAGAAAACCTCTCCGATGCCAAGGGCCTGACGCTGCTCGGCGTGCTCGATACCAGTCGCACGCCGATGGGTGCACGCCTGCTGCGGCGCTGGCTGCGTGAGCCGGTGCGGGATCGCGACGTGTTGAGCGCACGCCTGGATGCGATCGATGCCCTGACCGAAGCGGGCGCCCTCGAACCGGTGCGCGAACGGCTGCGCGGACTGGGCGACATCGAACGCACGCTCACCCGCGTAGCGCTGGCCACGGCCCATCCGCGCGATCTCGGCCGACTGCGTGAAGCACTGCGGCGCATTCCCGAACTGCACGCTGCCTTGCCCGCGGAACAAGCCGGACGACTGAGTGCGTTGGTGCGCAGTCTGGAACCTCACACCGAACTCCTCGCCGAATTGACGCGGGCGCTGACCGACGAACCACCGGCCCAACTCAAGGACGGCAGCGTGATCGCCACCGGCTACGACGCCGAACTGGACGAAGCCAGAGCGCTCGATTCAGATGCCGGCGCCGAAATGCTGGCGCTGGAACAACGCGAACGCGAACGCACCGGCCTCGGCAATCTGAAGGTCGGCTACAACCGTGTGCACGGCCACTACATCGAACTCTCGCGCCGCGATGCCGAAAAGGCGCCGGACGACTACACCCGGCGTCAGACGTTGAAAAACGCCGAACGCTACATCACGCCCGAACTCAAGCGCTTCGAGAATGCCGTGCTCAGTGCACGCGAACGCGCTCGTTCGCTGGAGCGCGCGTTGTTCACCGGCCTGTGTGAACGCATCACCACCGAACTCGCGTCGCTGCGCCGACTCGCCCAGGCGCTGGCCGAACTCGACGTGTTGTGCGTGCTCGGTGAACGCGCCCGCGCCCTCGACTGGGTGCGTCCCGAATTCGACGTTGCACCGGGTATTCACATCGAAGGCGGACGCCATCCGGTAGTGGAACAGGCGCTGGGAACACCGTTCATTCCCAACGACCTCGTGCTCGACGACACCACGCGCATGCTCATCATCACCGGCCCCAACATGGGCGGCAAATCCACCTACATGCGCCAGGCTGCATTGATCGTGCTGCTTGCCCACATCGGTAGCCACGTGCCCGCAAGCCGCGCACGACTCGGCCCCATCGACCGCATCGCCACCCGCATCGGCGCTGCCGACGATCTCGCCAATGCGCGTTCGACATTCATGGTGGAAATGGTGGAGACCGCGCGCATTCTGCACACCGCGACCGCCGAAACGCTCGTGATCATGGACGAGATCGGGCGCGGCACCGGCACCTACGACGGCATCTCGCTCGCCCGCGCGGTGGCCGAAGCGCTCGCCGAACGCGGCGCGCTCACGCTGTTCGCCACCCACTATTTCGAGCTGACCGATCTGCCCGAATCGCACGAACGCATCGCCAACGCGCACGTCGAGGCACGCGAACACGACGGCGGACTGGCCTTTCTCTACGGCGTACGTGCCGGCCCCGCGCGTCAGAGTTACGGACTGGAAGTGGCGAAACTTGCCGGCGTACCCGAACGCATCATCGCCCGTGCCCGCGTGTACCTCAAGGAACTGGAAACCAGCCGCCACCACCCCGCAGCACAAGCCGACCTCTTCGCCTCCGCGCCAACGGCACCCGAACCAACGCCCACGCCGGACGCGTTGCGCGAACGCCTCGCCCACATCGACCCCGACGCCCTCAGTCCGCGCGAAGCCCACGCCCTCATCTACGAACTACTGCAACACCTGAAATCAACGAAGGCTTCTTAACAGACTTGCTATACTGTAGTGGAGCCACCACATTTCGGAGCCTCATGTGTCCATTGTCTGCCAGATTCGAATCCCGGAGAACATAGACGAGCGTCTGCGTCGGTTGGCCGCCGAAACCGGGCGCAGCAAGAGCTACTATGTCCGCAAGGCATTGACTCAGGGCCTAACAGACATGGAAGACGCCTACCTGGCCGACGAACGCCTTGCCGAACTCCGAGCAGGCCGTTCGCGCACCCACCCGCTGAACGAGGTGGAGAAACAGTTTGACTTGGCGGATTGAGTTCGAAGACAAAGCCCTCAAGGAATTTTCCCGGATCGACTCGACCAACCAACGCAGAATCCTGAGTTACTTGCGCAAACGAATTGCGAATGCGGATAATCCACGCCTTCTCGGGACCTCTCTCAAAGGCCAACTCAGTGAATACTGGCGCTACCGTGTCGGAAATTACCGCGTACTTTGCGACATTCAGGATGAAACCCTGATCGTACTTGTTATTCGCGTCGCCCATCGCAGCAAAGTCTATCGTTAATCCGAATCGGCGATTATCAACTTTTGCCAGATGTGGTTAAAGTGTGGATAAAAGTTGCAAGCACACCACTCACCAAAGGCAAAATTCAAGACCTAACCCCATTTTGCACACAACACACAGACGGAAGCCAACGACAGGCTCCTAGCATTCCCGACCCATATCGAATAAAAATAGCGTAGGCTATGAATGATGGAGCAAGAGGTCGTCACAATGCGTAGCCTTTATCCAATTTGCGGGTTGGCATTAATTCTGTTTTCTGCGAATGCGTGGCCCGATGGGGAAGGCCTTACCTATCACAGCTACTACGCTGCTGTCCTGAGCATTAAAGATCAAATAAGGAATCCACGGGATTTTAGAAATGGATTCAGATACGTTTTTCATATTGGGTGGGGAGGCAAAGCCGATGTAATTTTCGAAATCCATCCTTATTACCCGTACAGGCACAAACACGGGTATGAGGCCGTTCTGTACAAATACAAACGGCTTCTTTTCTATCAAATAGCAGATCTTTATCACAAGGGTTACAAGACCGATCAGGCAATCCTGTCCAGATTAAAACGAACGGAATACGAAGCGAATAGCGATCAATGCCCAAAACTTGAATTTTATCTCCATTCACTCTTTGAGAACATGAAATCACGGGCATCCAATATTTCTCAAAACAAGAAAGATGTCATCTATATAGACTCGCCTGATGTATTCCATTACTACTATGTAAGTGGCTCAATAGACATGTTGCAGCTTAACCTGACCGCAGACGAAGGCCCTCTGTACCAGGAAACCCATGAGGCCATGTCCTACTTAGAGCACTGCGGAACAAAAACTGAAAACGGAAACAAAACCCCTAATTAATGCATAACAGCACATAAGCACGAAACGGTTATTTGTGACTTGCGCGAATGAAACGCGCCGCCGCAGCGGCCACTTGTTGATTGAAGATCAGACCGAGGTGGGTTGTTTTTACTTGCGATAGAAGACCACGCCGTCAAGCCGGGTTTCGGCTACGCGCACGACGCCATCGCCCGGTGGTGAGTGCACTCATTCAATAGCTATCGTATTAGTGGCCTCTTATTGGAATAGGGCAGCCTCGAAGGCGAGTCCCGGCCCGAAACCCAAGGCGACGCAGGGCCCGGTTGCCTGCCGTTGGCGCAGGCGTTGGAGAATGAAGAGCAGGGTCGGCGAGGACATATTGCCGTGTTCGGCCAACACATTCGCGGACTCGTCGGCCGCGTTTTCCGGCAGCGCCAGCGCTTCCACAACGGCCTGGATTATTTGCGGACCGCCCGGATGGATGGCCCAATGGGCCACGTCGTGCGCGCCGAGTCCGTGTTCGGCCAACCAACCATCGAGCCAAGCGGGAAGCGAATCCCGAATCAGTTGCGGCACCTCGCGCGCGAGCGTCATTTCGAAACCGTGATTGCCGACTTTCCAAGTCATCGCTGCGTTTGAATTTTCGGTCATCAGGCTCGCGGTGTCGAGCAACTGCAAGCCGTCATGGCCTTGCGGCCCGACTATTGCCGCGGCCGCGCCGTCGGCAAACAGCGCGTTGGAAACCACTTTCTGCGTATCCCAGCCATAGTGAAAATGCAGGGTGCACAGCTCGACGCAGCAGAGCAGCACGCATGCATCCGGAAGGCTGTTCGCCCAGGCGCTCGCCGCGCGCAGGCCATTGAGCGCGCCATGACAGCCCATGAATCCCAAGTTGATGCGGCCGATGTCCCGCGCCAAACCAAGCCGTTCGATCAGTTCCGCATCGAGGCCGGGCGAGATCAGGCCGGTGCAGGACACGGTGACGATATGCGTGATCTTTTCCGCACCGATGCTGCACTCATCGAAAGCGGCTTCGCACGCTATTGCCGCCAACGGCCCGGCCGTTTCGGCATAGCGTTGCAGACGTGTCGCCGTGCTCGGACCGCGATCCGCAGCCGATTCCGGCAGCGGATAGAAGGCTTCCAGCGCTGTTGCGTCGTCGCTGGCATCGAGCAGCACACTCGCGCGGCGGCGCACGCCGCTATGGCGGTAAATGCGCCGCAGCAAGTCGCGTTCGCGATCGCTGCTGCAGCAGCGCGCCTCGGCCAACTCGGTCGCCCTGTCCTGATTCAACGTGCCCGGCGGCGTCGCCACGCCGAGGCCAAAGATCGTTGCACCCATCGTTGCGCCCGGCGTCATTCGTCGGCCATCGCATGCAGCGGAAAGTCGTGGTTCAGCCATGCTGTCACGGGCGAGACCAGCCCCGGCGCCGCGGAAATCAATGGCAACAGCGTAGCGCTCAGCCACTGCTGGCGCAGCAAGAGTGAGATGCCGCGGCAGGTCCGTTGGCGGGTTCGGATGAGCTTCACGTGGCGCGCGGTCCACCGCTCCACAAGATCGTCCTGCCAGTGGCCCACCGCCGCGCGCGCAAACGGCTCGATGGCCGCAGCGCCGGCAAGCGCCCAGGCCATGCCCTCACCGGTGAACGGCTCAACGTAACCTGCTGCATCGCCCAATGTCAGCACGCGTTCGCCGCCGAGTCGGCGGCGCTCTCGGGTGAGGCGCGGTGTGCCATGCCAGTGGGTGGTGCGCAGTGCATCGAAGCGGGGGAACGACGCGCCTTGGAGAATGTGTGCGATGGCCGCAGCCGGGCCACCGCGGCGCTTGGTCCATTCGGGATCGAGCGCGGCACCGATGTTGAGTTGGTTATCCTCCACACGAACCAGTCCCACATAGCCATGCCGACCGCAGGCCATGTGAATAACTCCGGGGCGGTAGAACGGTGCTTCGGCGGCGATGGTCGCGCCGAGGCCAATATACGCACCGGGCGCGATATGCGACTCGGCGCCGGCGGAATCGCTCGTCAGTCGGCTGCCGAGGCCAGCGCAGTCAAGCACAACTCGGGCCGTCACGGTCATGCCCTGCGCGCCTTGCCGTAGACTCACGCTGCGCGCATCGGGCTGCGCTGCCTCTAGCGTTGCACGTGTGTCTGGCAGAAAGCAGGCGCCGGCCTCGACCGCACGTGAAACGAGTAACGCATCGAGGTGCCGGCGGCTGATTGCCCGTCCGGCGGGCAACGGTAACACCGCCTGTCGTCGGCCGATAGCGAGCCGCATTGTGGAATAACCGCGGCCAGCGGTAGCGATCTCCGGCAGACCAAGACCCGTCAGTGCGCGCACGGCAGCCGCATTGACGCAGCCGCCACAAACTTTTTCGCGCGGCCAACGGGCCTTCTCTACCAACAGCACGCGCAAGCCGCCCCGCGCCAGGCGCCAAGCCGAGACCGAACCGGCCACCCCAGCGCCGACAACAACTGCGTCCCAGCTCGTTGGCAATGTGTGTAAATCCATTGCCTCAGCTTACTCGACCCGGCGCTCCCAATGCATCAGGAAACGCTGCGGCCAGTGACGCTCGAACTCTGCGTTTTCCAGGCCAGCGGCCGCGGAAAGCTCGCGCGCCTTCGCGAGCGTCAACGCGGCGCGTACCGATCGCAGGCCATCCTCGCGCACAATCGCGGAGGTGGACAGCAACCGAGTGCCCAACCAGGCGAGTACATAGCCCGTGCGGCTTCTGATCAGGTCGCTGACCAGCAAATGATCAGTGTGCGCCGACAGCTTGCGCAGCAACGTGATTATTTGAGCATCGCTCAGGTGATGCAGGAAAAGCGTCACGGTGATGATGTCGTAGTGCGCCGGAATCGATTCCGAAAGCGCATCGAGACAAAAAAAACTTACGGGCACGCCAGCTTTCTCCGCTCGTTCGGACGCATAGTCAAGCGCCGTCGAACTGATGTCGCAGCCCTGTATCTTGAGCGCTATTTGCGCATGGTGTGCATGGCGACCGAGAGAAACCGCAACGTCTCCCCCGCCGCTCGCAACATCCAGCATGGAGAGTGGTCCGCGGTACCTGCGCGCGGCGATCCGTGCAATCGGTGGCCATAACGCAGCAGCCGTACGGCTCACCCGATTGATGCGACCCAACCCGCTGAGCGCACGCCGATGTTCGCCTTTGTCCACGGCAGGATCGTCCATCAACTCGCCTTCGAGTCGCCGCGATGCCAACAACCCGATCATGCGGGCGTTTCGAATCGGATATTAATGTGAAGATGTTCTACCCGACAGCAGAACAAACTTGTGACGCCGTTCATTTTTTCCAGCAGCTACAACTAGAGCATAAGACACCGCAACTCGCCTTCGGTTCAAGAAGAAAAGAAGTCTTTGGACCACCTCGCTCCACCAAGTCCGACCTGATCCGACTCCGAGTTAATCCTTAACCGCACTACATGCTGTCGTAGTTGTCTGCATGTAGTGCGGTTCTGATGGTCGAATCGCAGGTGAAGAATTCCTTCCAGGCTCAGCGCCCGCAGTTGCCCACGCGCTTGGCGTGTACAGTCCGGGTTGTGCTTACGAGGTGGCCCCGGATGCGTCCGGTGGTTTGAACCGTGGCACGATAGGCAACGGGAGAGATGAATTTGATTTTCCCATGGGCCGTTAACTTGCTTTCGTGGTTGGTGCACACGCGCGTATAGGTCGCGGTATTCCCGGAGCGACTGAAACTCATCAGAGTGCAGCTCATGCCTGGGCGTGTTTCCAGGTGAGGGACAATCCTGTTGTGCCTACTATCTGCCCGTGTGATGCAGCGCTTGGTGACGCTCTCAGCATGAAGTCGGGGCCGATTCGCCACCTCCGCATTGGCGGTCATCACCCAGAAGCCCGGTTGCAAGTTGATGGTGCGGGCTGCCGCGGTGCCTGCCAGCGTTACCGCCAGCACCGCCGCTCCAGCCATGAATACCAGATATTTCATCATCCATACTCCTGTATCTATTGTGGTTTAACGGATTAGATCAGACTGGCCATACCCTCGATGACCATGCCCGAAATTATGCTACCCCCGGCTTACGCACGGGTCAATATGGTGTTCGAGGCGGGCATCCGTTGCCCCGACATGTTGCCACAAGTTTTCATGGGGCGATCTCCGGGCGAGGATCCGCAGGGGCTCCAGATGTGCATTTAATACACTCAAGCACTTGCCCTACAGCTTGCTCTCGACCCTCCGGCGTAACAACCCACGGCCGGCTCTGCCATGGCGGGTCATGGCGCACATGCTGGTTGTGACCGCATTCGAGTTGCGCCACCCAATGCATTTCATCATCCTGGTGAAAGCCAATGATCCGACGCTTGATGCCTTTCATGCAGGCTTACTTCGCGTGCCTGGCTTTTTCGCCGGATGTATTGAGGGCGATTGCTGCACGGATGAGCGCCTTGAACGCGCCCGCTTCGATCCGCTCGCCCTCATGGATATCAATCGCTCGCCTTGTGTTCCCGTCGAGGCTTGAGTTGAAGAGCCTGTCCGGATCTTTCAGCGCAGCTCCCTTGGCGAAGGTCAACTTCACTTTTGCCTTGTAAGATTCGCCGGTGCAGATAATTCCGGCGTGCTCCCATACGGGTGTGCCCATCCATTTCCATGTCTCCACCACATCCGGATCGACCTCTTTGATGAGTTGGCGCATCCTGCTCAATGCCTCTCCACGCCAATCCCCGAGCGCGGCGATTCTTCCATCGATAAACTCGGATGCCGATTGGGTCGCGGTCGAATCCGACTTTGTCATGCTGCCCACCTCCACGAACGGGATTCGCTAGTTGACCTAACGACTAGTTTAGCCGTCGGCTTCGATGTACTGAACATTGGTAATCCAGCCTCGTTTCCGTCTTGCCATGCGAGCTTCCCCGGTTTCTTCCTCGAAGGTTGCCGAGGCGCGCTGCAAAAGGGCAGTCTCCACATCTTCGAACGCATTGACACTGACGACGGCATAAAGATGGCCTTCGATACGGCTGGTGACAACGGGCACGCTGCCACACGTGCGGCAAATGTGGAACTGCGCGGTCTGTGTGCCGAACGCGTACTTTGACACCTGCGACGGGTCTCGGACTGTCACCCGGAGCGAGCCCGTCGGGCAAGATGTCCAGACGCCACCGTGCTTTGTGCAAAAGGAGCAGGTGCAGGCCCGAGCCGGAATGTTGGACGGCTCGGGCTCCCAATTCAATGTGAATGAGATGTTGCGGCAGTGGCAGCTTCCGTGGATCAGCATGACAGAGTTCTCGATGTTCTCCGGCGTCTGATGATGGGTTAGGCGTCAGCGCCCGCAAAGTTGAGTTCGACGCCGTTGCCGGCCGGGTCCTTGAGAAAGAGTTGTACCCGACCCGTTAGGGGCACGTGGTCTGTCTCGAAGGCTATGCCGTGTGCACGCAAGTTGGACTCGAATGCTGTCAGTCCGGAACACTTGAACGCGACATGGTCAAAAGTGGTGTCCACGTCCGTCGCACGGACCTCGCCAGTCGCCGCCTCTGTGAGGTGCAGGATGTCATGGTCCTCGGCATAAAGCCAATAGCCGTGGTTTCGGAAGGGTGGACGCTCACCAACACTCAGCCCAACGACATCACAATAGAACAAGCGCAGCAACTCCAGTAGCTCGCGAGGCGCTCGAAGGTTGTAGTGACTGAAGCCCGATGTGCTCATTTGACTCCTTGTTGGAATTAAGCGGCGTGCAGCACGCGCGCCCACTTGGACGATACGTTAGGTGCCATTACGGCCAAGCGTTCGCATTCTTGGGAAAACCAGGGCGCTGTATGTGTACGACGCAAAAACGTTGCCCGGTCGGAGCCTGCATGACGACCCACCGCTCAAGTCCGTTGACAACGATAGCGCCCAGTGCTTCCAGTCGGACGACTTCTGCCGTGATGTCGTCGGTCTCAATATCAAGGTGAGTTCTGCTCTCGTGTTCTACGCGCTGAATCTGCACGATCTGCTCGTCTTGCGGTGTTTCAAGCATTCGATAGTTGTCGCGACTTCCGGGGTGGTCCAGGTCGACATCACGTCCCAGTGCCCTGGCCCAGAAGTTGGCAGCCGCATCAATATCAGACACATTGCAATCAATCAGAAGAGCGCAAAGACGTGACGAATGCATACGACATACTCCGGATTTCAATGTTTCGGTGTTGCCATGACGCCTAACGCATTGGTGATCTGCGGTCTATCCGGGGCCAGGTTCGATGCCCCGTTCCCGATGGACGCATCATAGCCCGTCCGATGACGGTACGCGCCTCGCTAACGCTGAACGAAGGGGCCAGAGTAGATCGCGGGCAGTTTTGATAGCTGTTCCGGTTCATACCCTCAGTATGACTCCGCTTGATCACTTCGGTAATGTGGAATAGGCGAGTTTTTCAGCATTATGCGCCGTCGCGTTCTTTCGCTGCATGGAAAACGCGCGGGGTAGCCAGCACGACGAGGAGGATGAGGACGGCTCCGATGGCGAGGCCGAGATAGATGTGATGGGTTGCTGCGTAGATGGCGTGGCGTAAGTAATGCTCGGTTGCTGATGCAAGTTGGTGTCCATGCAAAACGTGGATGACGGTGTTGACGTCGTGTGGCAACTGCGCACGCAAGTCGGTCGGCGCGGCAGCGAGCCGGGCCGCGAGGCTCGCATTGAATATGGCGCCGAACACAGCCGCACCCAGGCTCTGACCGAGGTAGCGCGAGAACATGTTGGCGCCGGTCACTACGCCGCGCTGTTCCCAACCGACGACCGTTTGTACGCCCACCAACAGTGGCGTGGAGAGCAGTCCGAAGCCGGCGCCGAGCGCGACTTGGTCGAGCACAATCGCCCATGCCGGACCCGGATACGGCAGTGCCAGGAAGCCGGCACCAGCCGCGACGATGAGCACCGCACCGCCGAGCGCAGTGTTGCGAAAGCCGATGCGCATGTACACGCGTCCGGACAGCGAGGAGGCGAGCGGCCAGCCGATGCTCATGCTGGCGAGCACCAGTCCGGCCGCGATGGCGCCGAAGCCGAGGACGGATTGTGCGAAGGTCGGCAGGTAGGTGTTCGGCGCCATCATCACGAAACCCATTCCGATCATGGCCAGATTGGCGCCCGCGAGCTCGCGGCGGCGCCACAGCCAGCCGGGCATGACGGGTTCGGCTGCGTGCCTCTCCACGATTACGGTCAAGCCGATCAGAACCGCGGCCGAGACAAAGACAATGATGCTCGGCGTCGACCACCACGGCCATGCCTGCCCCCCCTGGAGCAATCCAAAAATCAATGCACCAACCGCAGCCAGCACCAGGCCCGCGCCGGCAAAGTCGATGCGGTGACGGCTGCGCTGTACCTTTTCGTGCAAAAAGATGCCGATCAATGTCAGAGCGGCGGCGCCAATAGGCAGATTGATCAGGAAAATCCAGCGCCAGGAAGCATATTCAGCCAATGCACCGCCGAGCGTGGGTCCGGCGATGGCGGCAATCCCCCACACGCTCGAAAGCCAACCCTGGACACGCGCGCGTTCGCGCACTGAATACAGATCGCCGGCGAGCGTATTGACTGTCGCCATGATTGAGCCCGCGCCGAGCCCTTGCAGGCCACGGAAAATCACCAGCGTGATCATGCTCCAAGCCGATGCCGAGGCCGCCGAACCGGCGAGAAAAATCAGCGTGCCAATAATTAGTACGGGTTTGCGCCCATACAGATCCGCGAGCTTGCCGTACACGGGGATGCTCACCGTCTGCGTGAGCAGATAAATCGAAAACACCCAGGCGAACAGCGCGAAACCACCGAGATCGCCTGTAATCTGCGGGATCGCCGTAGAAACGATGGTGGTATCCATCGCAGCGAGCATCATGGTGAGCATGAGCGCAGCGAGGATCCAGCGGCGCGAAGCCTCGCGTGTGGTGGGAGTCGTCATGGAAAAATTATACGAGCAGCCGGCTTTACTGAGCGGGCTTGAAGGGTAATCAATGGATCGAAGGAATGTGTATACAAAATCCCTTTGCCGAGACTGTCGTTACCTGATTCTCCGCTGCGGATAGTGGTGGCTCCGAAACCAGTAAATACAGTAAAACCGAATTCTTATTGACCGTAGATCAAGTCATCGGGCCACGCCTGGTTAGGGTCCGTATAAAATTTGTACAGATCTATGACCCAGTTTTTCTTGGCGGTTTGATAGGCCATAAACCATCCAAACACTGGACCTGTTTCGTAGTTGATGGTAACCAGGATCATCTCTGTTCGACCGGATAATGAATGGGAGCCGACGATTTTGTAACCTTGGTAACTTCCATAAAAAGTTTCAAATGTGTTGAATGTATTGGATGCTTGCTTCAGAACCGCAGTGCCAGTTGCGATGGGACTTCCCTTGAGCCACGCTTTCACGGCCGCCAAGCTGCCGCTACTCTGGTAAGCACTAAATCCCTTTTCCACTATGGCCGTGGCTCCTGCAGTGGAGCTTCTATTGGACGCGTTTCCAGCAAAGGCCGGTTGAATTCCGGAAAGAACAAGCAAGATGGCTGACATGAATACGTAACGCATGAGGTTTTCTCCAGCTTGGAAAATTCATTGATTGGAGTTTACATGAATGTCGGCGTAGCGGGTTACCCCAGGATTACGGCTAAGCTATCGCCATGAGTGAGCCCCTGCTGCGTGTGGCGGTACCGGCGCCGTTTGCCGAGCCGCTGGATTATCTGCCGCCCCTGAACGCCGATCCGCCGCCGGTGGGTGCACGGGTGCGAGTGCCGTTGGCGCGGGCCCGCACGGTGGGGGTGGTGGTGGCCTACGCCGACCAGGCCAGCGTGGAAGCCAAACGGTTGCGTCGGGTGCAGGAGGTGCTCGATGCCGAACCGCTGGTGCCGGCAGAACTGCTCGCACTGGTCGGTTTCACCGCGGCTTATTACCACTACCCGCCCGGCGAGACGCTAGCAAGCGTGTTGCCGGTGCCGCTGCGCCAGGGCAAGCCCGCTCGGGCAGCTACCCCGAAGCGTTATCGGTTGCGCGGGAATGAACCGCCCCCGATGCGGGGTTCGCAGCAGCAACTGTTGATGCAACTGCTTGCGAAAGCGGGGCCGGTCGGACTCGCCTACGCCGAATTCGATGCGGGTGACCGCAAGCGCTTGCGTCAGTTTCTCGAGCGGGCGTTGATCGAACCGGTGCCGGAGGCGCCGCCTGGCGATGTCAAAACCGCTACCGCAATGACACTCAATGCCGCACAGCAAACGGCGGCGGATAAAATCATTGCCGCACGCGATGGTTACACGACGTTTCTGCTCGAAGGCGTGACCGGCAGCGGCAAGACGGAGGTGTATCTCGCCGCGATCCGCGACGCGCTCGCACGCGGCTTGCAGGCGCTGGTGCTGGTACCGGAAATCGCCCTGACACCACAGTTGATCGCCCGCTTCGAGGCGGCGCTCGGCATCGAGATTGCGGCCTATCATTCGGGCCTTGCCGAGGGTGACCGCCTGGCGGCCTGGCTCGCGGCCCGCTCCGGCAAGGCGCGAGTGATCGTGGGCACACGTTCGGCGGTGTTCCTGCCGCTCGCCGACCCCGGGCTGATCGTGGTGGACGAAGAACACGACGGTTCCTTCAAGCAGCAGGACGGACTGCGCTACCACGGCCGCGACCTTGCCGTGTACCGTGCCCGCGAACTGGGCATCCCCGTGGTGCTCGGCAGTGCCACGCCCGCACTGGAATCGCTCGCCAACGTGAGCGGCGGTCGTTACCGGCACCTGTCGCTGCCCGAGCGGGCGGGCGTGGCGCGGGCACCGACTGTCACTTTGGTCGACGTGCGCGGCCAACGCCTGGATGCGGGGCTGTCCAACCGCCTGCTGGCCACCGCCCGCGAACATCTCGACACCGGCGGGCAAGTGCTGTTTTTCCTCAACCGCCGAGGCTTCGCACCCGTGGTGCAGTGTCATGCCTGCGGAGATCCCATCGAGTGTATGCGGTGCAGCGCGCGCATGACGTATCACCGCGGTCGCGACCGACTGCTCTGCCACCACTGCGGCGCGCAACGGCCGGTACCAATGACTTGCCCGGCCTGCGGTGAGCCGGAGCAGTTGCTGGGCCTCGGCAAGGGCACCGAGCGACTGGAAGCAGTGCTCGCCGGCCATTTTCCGGATGTGAAACTGGTACGCGTGGACCGCGACACGACACGCCGTCGCGGTCAGCTCGATGCCCTGATGGCGGCGGCTTCGAGTGGCACGGCACGCATTTTGGTCGGCACCCAGATGCTCGCCAAGGGCCACGACTTCAAGGCGCTCACCCTGGTGGCGATCGTCGATGCCGACCAGGGTCTGTACGGTATCGACTACCGCGCGCCGGAACGCATGGCGCAGTTGATCGTGCAGGTGTCGGGGCGCGCCGGACGCGCCGATCGAGCCGGGCAGGTGATGATCCAGACCCGACAGCCTGAACACGCCCTGTTCCGTGACCTGCTGCGTGGCGGCTATGACCGCTTCGCCACCCGTGCTCTGGCAGAACGCCAACGCGACGGTTTGCCACCGTTCGGCGCCCAGGTGCTGTTGACCGCCCAGGCCGGACGCGAACAGCCGGTGCGCGAGTTCCTGCAAAAAGCAGCGGACGTGTTGCGCAATGCCAAGGGTGTGCGCTGCCTCGGCCCGGCGCCGGCACCGATGTTGCGCCGTGCCGGACGTTTCCGCTATCAGCTATTGCTCGAAGCAAACGAGCGCAGCACGCTACAGCGGGTGCTGAATGCATATTACCCGCGCGTACTCGCGCTGCCCGAAGCGCGGCGCGTGCGCTGCGCGCTCGATGTCGATCCCATCGATCTCGCCTGATGCAGCGCGACGCTCAAGCCGCGCCGACGAATCGCTGCTGACGCCAGGCCTCGTAGAGCACTACCGCCACCGAGTTGGAGAGGTTCAGGCTGCGGTTGCCGGGGCGCATGGGGAGCGTCAGCCGGTGGTCGGGTGCGGCGAGCATACGCACGTCGTCCGGCAGGCCACGCGTCTCGGCGCCGAACACGAAGGCGTCGCCTGGCAAATAGTCCGGTTCGGTATAGCGCCGCGCGTAGTGCGAGGAGAGCATGAACATCCGCGACGGGTTGACCGTGCTCAGGAAACTGTCGAAGTCGGCGTGCTCGCTCACGTCGCTCAGATCGTGATAATCCAGGCCCGCGCGCCGCAACTGACGGTCTTCCAGATCGAAGCCGAGCGGGTGCACAAGATGCAGCCGCGCGCCCATATTGGCCGCAAGCCTTATGATATTGCCTGTGTTCGGCGGGATTTCAGGGTGAACAAGCACAATCTCGAACATGGGGAAGCTACCGTGGGCGACCCGCTCAAGATGCAGTTTCTTGGCATGGAATTCAACTCCCCGCTGGTGCTGCTCTCCGGCTGCGTGGGTTTTGGGCACGAATATCCCCGGGTGGCGGGCTTTTCCCACGCCGAAGTCGGCGCGGTCTGTCTGAAGGGCACCACCGGTAAAGCGCGGCTCGGCAATCCAGCGCACCGTGTGTTCGAAACGCCGGCCGGGATGCTCAACGCCATCGGCCTGCAGAACCCGGGCGCCGAGTCCGTCGTGCGCGACATCCTGCCCACGCTCGACCCGGCGGAAACGCGGTGGATCGCGAACGTCTCTGGCGCCACCGTGGACGAATACGCCGAGGTGTGTCGGATTTTCGACGACTCGCCCATCGACGCCATCGAAATCAACATCTCCTGCCCCAACGTCAGGGAAGGCGGCGTGATTTTCGGCAACTCGCCGACCATGTCGGCCCGTGTAGTCGCCGCCTGCCGCAAGGCAACGAAAAAACCACTGATCACCAAGCTCTCGCCCAACCAGACCGACATCGGCGAAAACGCGCGCCTGTGCCTGGAAGCCGGCAGCGACGGTTTCGCCGTCATCAACACCATCTCCGGCATGGCGATTGACATCGAACGCCGCCGCCCCGTCATCGGCCACGGCCAGGGTGGCCTTTCCGGCCCCGCCATCAAACCCATTGCGCTCCTAAAAGTGCGCCAGGTGTACGAAGCCGTAGGCAAGCACAAGGCACCGATCATCGGCCAGGGCGGCGTCATGGACTGGCGCGATGCGGTGGAATTCCTGCTCGCCGGCGCGAGCACCGTTGGCGTCGGCACGGCCCTGTTCCGCGACCCGCTCGTCTGCCCCACCATCAACGCCGGCCTGCGTGACTACCTCGCCCGCCACGGTTATAGCCACATCTCCGAACTGACCGGTGCGTTGATTTCACCCCAATAATTCGACGCTGCCCCTGTCTTTCTTCGATAGTTAAAAGAAGAGACGGAAACCGCCGTAGATCAGTGCTGCAACGACTGCTGCAGCCACTCCCAGGATCACGTAGGCACCCCGGGTCATGTCGCGCAGAATCTTCTTCATTTCTTTGCGATCGTTGACATTTGGGAATTCGCTGACGGGAACCGGCACGCCCAGAAAATCGCACAGGGGCTTCCAGCCCTGATCCACCGAGAATATGAGCAGCCGGTCGGGAGACACGGCGGCCTTTACATCCTCGATATGCCGGTTGTAGTGCGCGATGGCCTTGTCGTGATCGTTCATGGTCCCCTTGTGTGATCGCTGCCAGATGAGCTTGCGCGACATCTCCCCGAATTTGCGCCCGAAAGGCGTCGCAAGTTTGAGCACCTTGAACTGCCACATGCGCTCCGTGAAATAGATGGTATCCAGCGTACTTTCATACCAGACCTCGGCGCCACGCGGGTGCAGAGTCAATAAAACTTTTGCGTCTGGATATTCGATCAACAGTTCGCGCCATACGCAGCACGCGGGATTATCCACTGTCGCGGTATATTTCGTAAATATCTTATTCCAATCGTGTTGGGTGCCCGGCTCAGAACTCGCCACGCTACGCCAAAAGCCAAGGTGGCTTTTGTTTTCCTTGTTCCCCAGCACTTCGTGCATGTGATAGCAGGGGAAGCCCAATTGATTGAGCGCAGTACAAACCGATAACGTGCCGGTACGCCCGAATCCAGCGCCAATAACCTGAAGAGCCATGACCGATTTCTCCGAAATCGAGATGGTATTAAACACCCACCAATAACCGCCGTCCATCAGGACGGTCTAGCAATTCGACTCCGATCCTGATTTTATTCCTGAAAGCTCAGCCGACAGCAAGACCCCAGGCGATGGTAACCGACTCGCCGGGTTCGAGCCGGATCAGGCCGTCGCCGCTTACAAAACCATTCGGCGCGCAGGTCATGGGTTCGACGGCAAGTCCGCGGCGCCGGCGCGACGGGTCCAGGGTATCGCCCGTATAGATCTGGAGATAACGGAAGTGTTCGTCCACCCACAGGCTGAGCCGCCGCCCTTCGGGGGACGTGACGTGCGCCCAGGCCCTTCCCTTCGCATCGCGCGCAAGGTCGGTAAAGGCGCAGTCAAGCTGCTGCGCGCCGATGACGCGCCCGCTGCGAAAATCGCAGGACGAGCCCGCCACCGCTTCAGCCCCGGTGGGAATCTGTTGTTCATCGGTTGGCAGCCACTTCGCTGCGTTGAGCTCCAGGCCGAGCGAGTCGATGGTCTCGGTGCCGCAGGTGAGGTACGGGTGCTGACCGCAGCCGTAGGGGCAGGCTTTGTCACCGAGATTGGTGGCAGTGATGCGGGTGGTGAGACCCTTCTCGTCGAGCGTGTAAGCGACAGCGATGTCCAGCGTGAACGGATAACCCGGTTGCGGATGCAGCACCGTGGCGACGACGATCCGGTTCTCTTCGCGCTCGCGCATGGCCCAGTTGCGCCAGCGCAGAAAGCCGTGGATCGCGTTGTGCAAAGCCGGCTCGGTAAGCGTCAGTTGGTAGTCGCTACCGTCAAAAGAATAGCGACCGTCGCGGATGCGATTCGGCCACGGAATTAGCGGCATGTTGTGAGCGCCGTCGCAGATCGCATTGCGCGGGAACGGATCGAGTACGGCGAGGCCAGCGAGTACACATTCGCGCAAGCCGCCCCCGACCTCGACCACCGTGGCACAAGAAGCACCGAACCCGCCATTCCAACGGATCGTCCATTGCTGTCCCGAGGGAGCGCTTTCCGGCGATGATTTCATGGCATCCGATGTTATTAGCCCAGCACCTATTATCCATTAAGTGGGGTGTTGGGCGCACTTGCAGTGAAAGCCGATTTGAGCCGTTCGTATCTTTCAATCTGGCTCTATTGAGCCGCAAACAGATTAAACACTAACCACCAGCCACTGCAGTTCTTAGCTTCTTGTACCGAATTCGTTAATGTTTAGTGAAAACTCTTTGCCGTCAGTAACTATCAGGCCAACGTCCATGACATATTTGTAAACCACATCAACCAGATTAACTTCCGAATCTATTATATTCACGACGTATCCGTTCTCCGACAAGTCAATTATCGTTATGCGTTTTTCCGGTTTTCTCAGGTACTTTGTCGATTTTTGATCATAGATAAATTCAAATCCTTCAAGACGACATATCGAGCCTTCATTCGCCTGCACCTCACCCAAAAAGTGACGCCGGACCGAATTCTCGTAAAGTGGTCTGTAACTGATATGAACCTTATTGCCTTTTTCAATAACCATATCGACATCACTCCATTGGGTTTTGCCTCTGCATTTTACTATTGCTTTTTTCTGGACATCCACATTTTAAGGCCTACCCATCTGGGCCATTAACCCTATATAAGGCTTCGGGCGAGGCGGACGACTGAACGTACAGACGACCACATGCGCATTCGTGTACTATCCTCCAAACGCACTGCATAATAAGCCGATGAAAGAAAAACCCGAAAGCGGAAGGCCGGCCGCCTGGCGGGGGCTCCTGGCCTTGGCGGCCTTGGTCGTGGTAATCGCCGGCATGCGCGCGGCATCCGAGCTGATCGTGCTTTTTCTGCTCGCACTTTCTATCGCCATCATCTGCTTGCCGCTGCTCTCATGGCTGCGCGGAAAAAATGTGCCTACGATGGCTTCTGTCGCTATTCTCATCGTCATCATCATCGTCGCAATACTCGTTATCGGCGCCATAATTGGAAATTCCGTTCGCCAGATCGTCCACGACCTGCCCACCTACCAGAGCCACTTTCAACACATCCTGCAGGAAACGATGAAGTTCGCCCACAAACTGGGTTGGAGCGGCTCCCTGCAAAGCTTGCGCAGTAAACTCAATTTGGGCAATGCCTCCCCCCTGCTAACCGGATTTATCAAGGGCTTCGGCGGCGTACTCGGCGATGTCTTCCTGATCATGCTGACTCTGATCTTTTTGCTGTTTGAAGCCAGCGCACTGCCGCGAAAACTCGACAGCATGCCGAAGAAGGATCAACATCACAATTCGCTTGAAATATTCTCATCGTTCGCGGACAGCGTACAGCGCTATGTTTTCCTGAAAACGATTATCAGCCTGGCACTCGGCATTCTGGTAGCACTGACGTTATGGGGTTTAGGCGTGCGCTACGCGCTTTTGTGGGGCTTGCTCGCATTCCTGCTCAACTTCATCCCCAACATCGGCGCCTTTCTCTCTGCCATCCCGCCGATATTACTCGCCCTGCTTCAGGGCGGCTGGCCGTTATTCGGCTTCACCGCAGGCTGCTTGCTCGTCATTCACTTTGTCACTGGGAATATCGCCGAGCCGGTGTTGTTTGGCGAGCGGCTGGGCCTTTCCACGCTTGTGGTATGGATTTCGCTGATCGTCTGGGGCTGGGTGCTCGGGCCGGTCGGTATGCTGCTCTCCGTCCCGCTCACCATGATTATCCGCATTGGTTTCGAATCTTATTCCGAAACACGCTGGCTCGCCGTGATGCTCGGACCAGCGCCCCGCCCCACCACCGAACACTGGCTCCTCGGCCTGGTGCGGCGCAAACTCAGAATTTCGTCTGACAAATAATTCATAAAAAGCCATTTTGAGGTGTCAGGCCTACACGCGCGACGCCGATAGCACCGAACACCTCGTGTAACATGACCGTCATCGGTCGCACACCGTTGTTCGGCATTTCACCGAGAGATCATGAACGAGCCCGACCAGGCGCCCCCTTCACGCAACTGCCCCAACTGCGGAGCGCCGTTCGTGGGGCCGTTTTGTGCAAATTGCGGCCAGGAAGATCACTCGCTCGCCGTTCCTCTGCACCGGCTGATACAGGATTTTTTATCCGACCAGTTTCAGTTTGACGGCCGCATCTGGCATACGCTGCAACTGATCCTGTTCCACCCCGGCCGCCTGACTCGCAACTATCTGTCCGGTCAGCGCCAACGCTACATCCCTCCCATACGCCTGTACCTGTTCATCAGCATCGTTTTCTTTCTCACGATCGGGCTGTCTCCCATACATCTCATCAACTTCAACATAAAGACCCCCAACACGCCCCACGTCATGACGCCAGGTACGGCCACCCGACTCCCCGGTGTCGAGGCACCAACCAAACAGATATCGGCCCACAAACACCCGCCCGGTACTGTAAGCAATGCCGGCGGCCTCATCAAGAACCGCATCGCCGGATCCACGAGCCAGAAAGCACCTGCGGCTGCCAGTGCGATGCGCCCCCTTGCCCGATGGGTCAAGTCGCACGCGGTCGCCGCCGATGCCACGCCCGGCGAATTCAGTCAACATTTCTGGAGCAACATGCCCAAGGTGCTGTTCTTCCTGATCCCGATATTCGCGCTCCTACTCAAACTCTTTTACCTGCCTCGCAAGCGCTACTACAGCGAGCACCTGATTTTTGCGCTGCATTACCACAGCGTTATCTTTCTGAACCTGCTGGTCATAACATTGCTACTGCTGGGTGCAAGCGTGTCTCCGACGCTTGTCGCCACCACGTTACAGTGGCTCTCGGCCATCCTGGGTGCATGGACAGTGCTCTATGTTTTCCCTGCGCTGCGTACGGCCTACGCCGACACCTGGCCGCGAACCATCTTGCGTGGACTGAGCGTGCTGTTTCTTTATTTCATAGCGATCGGTGTTGGCACGCTCGGCGCACTCATGGTCACGCTCGCCATGACCTGACCGGCAAAAGCAGCCGCCTGGGATGCGGTAACGTCTAGGATGCTCGCTTGCTAAGCAAGTTTGCCATACGAGTCTGCCAACCCGGACCTGTAGCCTTCCATTTGGCTAACACGGACTCCGGGAGACGAATCGTGACCTGGCGCCGTGGATCGGTTGCGACCGGCCGACCGGCACGTTTGACGGTGCCCCGCTTGAGCATGGCATCCGTCAGTTCCGGAAGCTCCTTGTACTCGCTCGGTTTTGTTTCGTGCGAGTCCACGCGCTTGAGGTCAGACTTCAAGGTACGGGCCGATACGGGCTTGCTCGCGTTCATTGGCTTTCCTCATGCTGAAGATGTGTCAATTGTAAGGCTTGATTCTCAAGGCCGAATCAAATCGACCCAGTTGATCCCATCGCCCGTCACGGCTACACTCACGTCTTCGACCTGACCGGCGCCTTGAACGCGCCCCAAGAATTCGACACTGCACCTGATTTTAGACACCAGAACGATCGAGGTACAAATGAAACCCCAAGAAGAACTCATCACTATCCGAGACAACAAGGCCCTGATCAAGCGCTTACTTGAAGAGCTAGTGCTGTTTCCTCGCGTCAAAGCTATTAATTGGTCGAAGATCACAAAGCAAACACCGAACATGAAGATTGGCTACCCAGGCCAACATCTTGCTTCGCTAATAACTGGTATAGAAGGTTCGAGAACAGGCGCGCGTGGAGATGACCTGAAAGACGGATCAGAAGTTAAATCATGCAGTAGAGTTGATCAACTTGATAGCTGCGAAGATTGCAAGAGCAGAGTACTTAGAATAGAAGATACTTGCCCGAACTGTGGATCAACCAATTTAAAGCGCATGGACGACAGTAAGTGGCTCTTCGCCGTAAAGTCCGAAGCGGAGCTTAAATTACTGACCCAAACAATTGATCGCGTATTCCTAACTATAGCCGATTACCCACAATTTTTAGAAAACAAATTTGATTCGATTAGGTTTCAGGCTTTTGAGATATGGAACAAGGATAAACGGCACCAACACTTCACCGTTCTGATGAACAACTATTATCATAAGATATTTCTTGAGCACATTAAGAGGAACCCAAACAAAACTCCCGCGCCCAAAAATTTCTGGCCGTACAGTTACCAATTTTATCTCTGCAACCCTGTGAAGGTATTTGAAGCACTGGTTACAAGCGCAGACACTAACCCGAAAATTGAAATAACTTACTACGTTGAGCCAAATTACGACAGAAGCTTATTGGCATCAGAACCGATGCCATCGAAACTGTTAAGCATAAACGAAGTCCGTATATTGTCCGCCCCGGAGAATGCCTACGCTATCTCGCCTTTGATTCAAGAAGATCACGACCTTGAAGAATTGATTTCTATCGCCAGCAAAAAATCTTTGAATAAGGCCAAGCTCATGGAAGTTTTGCCTTTTTTGGACGAACGAGCCCGTCGATTATTGACGCTTCGTGATACAGACCGAATTGCTGAAGCAAAAAGCCTTTATCAAAGGCGGTAACACATCAATGGCTTTAGCCGATTGCCACAGACTGACTACCGTTCAGAATTGCGTGCTGCTCCGCTAATAGGTAATTCATCTCCACGCTTAACTCTGCTTGCTTTTTGAGAAGCTCCGCCGCTCTAGAGTACTTGCCTTTTTTAGAAAATACTTCTTCTGGAACGCGAAGCTCAGATAAATCGGAAGCATGTAGATGTGCTGTCTGGCCTCGCACCATATCTTGAATCTGCCGCACAGTTGCGGCCTCTCGTAGAAATGCCAGAAGCGCATAAGATGAAATCAAGTCGGCGTTCGGCCGAACAAGCATCACTTCACCAACAAAAGAAACTTCATTGGACATGACGAATTCTGGGATACCACAAAAAATATCGCTCTTCTTTGCTATATATACGGAATTATGAGCTGAAGATGTTAGCAAAATGTCTCCCTTACGTAAAAGTAACGGCTTCTTCGCTTTCATTCGCTTTTTCATTTCCGCTATGGCAACGTAATTGCGATCTCGCGCCTCCCAGTTTATGCCGGAACCTGTTAAATTCCCCACCTTGACCAAAAATCCACCAGCATCAGAATAACTTGAGCGGGCGGGGGTCTTCCCTGTCCCTATGTACTCGCATAGCTTCGCCAGCGAGACTCCCATGATGTTCTTCTTGGGGCCAATAAATATTTTATCTAAGCCTGCGAAGGTTTCACTTTTCTTATTTATCGCAAGGACACTAACGCATTTTTTATCCCTGCCCGTATTGGCTGCCTCGCGCATCTGATCGGGCAAAGAATCAAGCTCATTCCCTTGTATTTCTCGCCCAGTAGAATCGAATCCAACGTTCTTAACATTTGCGAAAACCAAGGCAATAGGCTCATTTGGCTCTCGCTCCGTTGCATACTTTCTGGCAAAGAGTACGATTGTTGTAGTCTGTGTCCCGGCAGTTGAAAAGGTCTCGGGCGGTAAACTTATAATTGCATAGATATAGCCATACCCGCTCAATGCCTGCCGTGCCTGAGCTAGGCGATTGTTCGTGGCAATGCTGCGAGGTATGACAATTGCCAGCGTTCCACCTGGTTTCAGCTTCTGGAAACAACGCTCTATGAAAACAATTTCGCTCGACTGCTTTTTCAGCGAATAACCCTCTTGATCCTCGAAGGTTTTGAAGCATGAATCTGAGTAATCTCTAGCGTCTAACGTTACCCCGAACGGGGGATTGGTAAGTATCAGGTCAAACTGTTCGGAGAACGATTCAGTTTTGAGAGAATCGGACAGACTCTTTTTGAATACAACGGAAGGATTATCACTAAGATTGAGATCTGCTAGTAGCAACATCCTCGGATTCTTATCGATTCCGTGTATCAATATCTTTTTAGAGGAAAGATATTTCGCCACCTCAATAAGAAATGTTCCTGATCCGCATGCAGGGTCCAGAACTGATGCGTTGCTCGCCGGCTGCACATATCGAACGATGGCGCTCACAACATCTTCAGGCGTTAGGTAGATGCCTAAGCCCTTCCGGATATCGGGTGTCAGGAATTGCCGAAGGGCGTGGCTACGCACATCAAGATCAACTGTCGAAAATTCGACGGGATCAAGTAAGCTATGAATATCACCCAAACATTCATCAGAGAGATAAATTAACCGCTCTCGCCAGATCTCTGATGACCACGAATTTGCCTGCCCTAGGTACTTAGCAAAGGACTTTCGAATATCTCGTACGGTAATCTTCTTGCGATCCGTCTGTAGCAACTCGTGCTTCTGTTTAAAGTAAAGATATTTGAGCAGTTCATCAAACGCCTCCTGCGGTTGGAGGCCATCGATATTTCGCATAATGTTATGCGCTTGTTTATACAGATTCGACAGTTCGCGTGCTGAAGGCATGAAGCTAGTCCTAGTTAGTCGTGCCAGTTAATTATGAACTAATTCTAAATAATGTCAAGGAACTAGTTCGCAATAACTACGCCTAACAGATCCTTACGGATAAGGCTTAACCAAGCTGCTCATTTTTGCTGTCGCGAAACGTCTCTTGAGCTCGGGCGTTATAACCCATCAACCCAAGAAAATTTAGCCCCCGAGTTAGCTTATTGCTCACTGATTCAACTTCATCCCTAATTCACTTCACTAGTTTCCCCTCAGGGCCGCCGAGCACAGCAGTGCAGCGAGGTTCCCGGCCCCGCAGGGGGCGAGGCAGGGAGGCCGAAGCCTCGTCAGCCGGTACAGGGAGGTACCGTCTGGCGAGCCCTCGCTGTGCGATGCGCACAGGGCAGTCTGCGCAGCAGACCGGTCATGCGGGGTGCGCTTTCTTTGGTTCCTTTCTTTGAGCACGCAAAGAAAGGGACTCCCGCTGAAGGCGTTGTTGTCGATCAGACAACAAACACCATCCGTCCGAAGGACACAAACTTATCCGCTTTTAGGGAGGCTACGCTTGCTTTGTAACCAGACCAGCACCGACTCCCACTGTGCCCAGTCCTGCCACGCCTGGTAGGCGGGCAGTTCGAAGATGCCGGCGCCCATGCCGGCGGCACGTACGTAGTTCTGGGTTTCGCGCAGGCGCCCGACCACCGATTCGCGCCGGGTAGAGAGCCAGTGCTCAAGAGCATGAGCGCTGCGGGTGTATTCCATCAGCCGGTTGGCGACGAGGCCAACGCGCGTCTGGCGATGGGCGACCGGTGCCGCGGACGCCAGTTCGTCGAGGAAGCGCACGGCGGCATTCATGTCTACCGGCGAGGGCATAATCGGCACCAGCACCGTTTCCGCGCGGCGCAGGAATTCGCTCAGTTCCGAACCGTGTACCCGGGCCGGGGCGTCGATAACCAGCACATCGGCCGATCGCGGCATGTGGCGCAGGCCGTCGTCCATGGCCCGCAGGCCGGTAATGGCGGGGCGGCCGGGGTCGCGTGCCGCGAGCCAGTCCGCGCTGCCCTGTTGGGGGTCGAAATCAGCCAACACGACATCGAGGCCTTCGTTGGCGTAATGAGAAGCCAGGGTGGTGGCTATGGTCGTTTTGCCACAGCCGCCCTTGGCGTTAGCTACCAGAATCGTGCGCATCGTCGCTTCCTGTCCACGTGGTTCCAGAAGTATAGAAGGCTGAGCGCATTTGTGCACGCTCCCGACCAAATATATTTACAAAGGGACACTCGATCCGCCTTTCGTCATTCCCGCGAAAGCGGGAATCTAGTAAGGCTTTGTATCCCGACTTTGTCGGGATACCTTATTTTGACTGGATTCCCGCCTGCGCGGGAATGACGATAAGGATGAGCACAGCGTTCTTCGGACGCCTGTGCGACGCAATCCAAGTGCCGGTAAACGCCGCAGGTTCTCTATAATGCTTGGAAACGCCGGGGTAAATCAAAGGTATGGCGAAGGGACTGCGGTTCCGCAAAATGCACGGGCTGGGCAACGATTTCATGATCGTGGACGCCACGCGTGAGGCCTTCGACCTGGGCCCGGAACGCATTCGGGCGCTGGCCGACCGGCATCGCGGCATCGGTTTCGACCAACTGCTGGTGATCGACCCCGCCAGTGGCGGCACGCTGGATTACCGCATTTTCAACGCCGACGGCAGCACCGCCGAGCAGTGCGGCAACGGCATGCGCTGCCTGGCCCGCTACGGGTTCGAC